>JAISOY010000153.1 GCA_031275285.1 Bacteroidales bacterium
TCGCCAGCGAAAGTGCAGACAATGAAATAATATTCAATGTGTTCCCGGTAATGGCCAGGTAAATGAAGGAAGCGATCAGTGAGATCGGGATCACGATCACGATGATGACCGTCGCGCGCCAACGTCCCAGAAAGATAAACACCACAGCCATCACGATCAGCAGGGTAATAGCGATCGTTTCGACCAGGGAGTTTACAGTATTGATAATATTGGTCGATGTATCTGTAATCACCTCCATCCGGATATCCGACGGAAGTGAAGCCTGTATTTCCGGCAGCCTTTTATATACCTGTTCTGCGATCTCCACAGAGTTGGCCCCCGATTGCTTCTGGATATACATGGTGGCTCCTCGTTTACCTCCGGTATAGGATTCCTGGAAACGTTCTTCCAACGAGTCATCAATATATGCTACATCGCGCAGGTAGACTACTTTACCCTCTTGTGTACCCACTACAAGATCAAGCATCTCTTCCGAGTCATTGAATTCTCCTTTCACACGCAGGGAATAGGTATCCGAACCGAAGTCGAGGTTACCTCCCGGGACATTCCGGTTTTCCATGGCAATCGTCTGCGAAATGCCGGCAATGGTCAGACCGTAGGCATCCAGCTTATACGGGTCGCAATAGACATTCACCTCCCGCTGGGCAGCACCGGCAATGGATACAGTCCCTACACCGCTGATACGTGCCAGCGGACTGGAAACCTGGTCGTCGAGGATCTTATAAAGTGCATTCGTACTTTCTTCCGCTGTGACACCGATGATCATAATCGGGATATCATCCGTACCGAACTTGAATATGATCGGGTTCTCGGCATCGTCCGGCAGGTAGGATTTCACCATTTCAAGTTTATCCCGCACATCGTTGGTGGCGATATCTATGTCGGTCCCGAAATCGAATTCCAGTCCGACGATAGAGATATTCTCACGGGAGACGGAGGTCAGGTGCTTCAGGTCACTGACCCCGTTAAGGGTGTTTTCGATGGGCTTCGATACGTTCATTTCCACATCCGCGGCGCTTGCTCCGGGATAGGTGGTCATGACCATGATCTGGTTCGATTCTATCTCCGGCAGCAGGTCGAGCGACAGGCTCCGGTAGGAAAAAATACCCAGGATCACGATAGCTGCAAAGACAAGTGCCGTCGTAACGGGTCTTTTTACTGCTACTGATGATATACTCATGATGTTATGTTTTTTATGTTATTGATGAACGGTTTCTACTTTCGTGCCTGTATCGAGGCGGTTCTGACCGGTAACGGCCACTACTTCGCCTTCAGATATCCCTTCCAAGACTTCAAATTCATCACCGATACGTCTCCCAAGAGTAATCTTCCGGTATTGCGACATCCCGTTCTCGATGACGTAAACATAACGTTCGGCAGAACCGGATTGCTTCTGGATCGCCCGGTCAGGGATCACCACCCGGGATTCGGACCCGTAGTTGAATGTCACGCGGGCAAACATTCCCGGTCGGACCCGTTCATCGGCATTCCCGATACGTATCTCCACAGGGAATGTACGAGACCCCGGATCGATCGAGGGATATGCCAGACTTACCGTCCCCTTGAAAACCTCATTCCCGTAAACATCCAGCACCACATCCACTTCCATACCCTTTTTTACTTTCGTGAAGAGGGACTCCGAGACATGCACGATGATCTTCACCGGTTTGATCTGTTCTACTACATAGAGGGGGGATCCCATGGCATACATGTCGCCGCTGTCGTAATTGCGCTGGGTAACCAGCCCGGTAATCGGGCTGATCAGCCAGGTGTTTTCCTGTAAGTTGTCATAAGAGGTTTTTGCCAGGTCGTAGGATAGTTTCGCTGCATCCCAGTTGGATCTGGAGATACCCCCTACTTTATAAAGCTCGTCGACCCGCCCGAATTCTATCCGGGCATTATCCAGCTGGAGCTCCACCTGGGTAAGGTTCGAGTCGTCCATCTCGGCCAGCTTCTGGCCGGAGCGGACATGGTCTCCTACTTCGGCATACACTTTCTTGATACGCGACGACACCTGAGGGGCTATGTTATTGGTGGCCTCTGCCTGTACGGTTGCCGTGAATGTCCCTAACTGGTCCACATCTCTCAAACTAAGGATTGACGCCTGGATCTTTACAGCCTCTGCTTCTGTGAAATTGGTTTGGTTGTTTCCCGAACAAGCGGTCAGTAAAGTAACAAGTATGACTGCACCTAATAAATATGCTGTTTTCATGATATTATTTTTATTCTTTATGGATGATTGATTAAAAATTAAGAGCTAAGAATTAATGATCAACTGTTAATTGGTTACCTAAGGTTTTTTGGAGTGATGATTCTGCTATCAGATAATCGTATATCGATTGGTTGAGGTTTAGCTTTGCCTGTGTCAGCGATAACTGCGAGTCGTTGATTTCCAGCAGGGTGCCTTCACCTGTTTCATAACGCTTCATAGTGATCGTATAACCGGTTTCCGCTTGTTTTACCCCTGCTTTTGCCGCCTGGTATTGTTTCAGGCAGGTATTCATCCTGTCATAGGATTGTTTGACAGCTACCTGCAGGTGGCGTTCAGTATTTTCCCGTTGCAGTTCCAATTGCCGGAGCCCGGTCTCGGTCTGCCTGACATTAGACATACGCTCTCCACCTGAAAATATGGGAATGGAAAGCGAGATACCGACCGTAGAATATGGATCCCACCTGTAATGCCCGATTTTAAAATCGTTGTTCATCGAAATATATTGATAAGAGAACTGAGCACTCAATGTTGGGTAATACATAGCTTTCCGCATTCCTAAAGCCTTTTCCATTTGCCCCTGCTGGATGTCGAGCTGCAATAAATCACTGTTATTGTCAAGCGACAAATCCATAGAAATGTGACTTTTTGTTAGTAGCCTATCATACTCAGCAAGTGATCCTGTACATTCGATATCGATTCCGAGGTCTATCCCCATCAGGGCTTTCAGCTGCCAATGCGCCAGCACCAACGAATTTTCCGCACCGTACATGCTGGGTTCGGCATTGCGTACATTCACATCGGCACGTATCAGGTCATATTCGGCGACAAGCCCCTGTTCGAACTTTTCTTTAATATCCTGGTAATTATTTTCGGCATTCTCATATGCCTGTTTGAAAACCCGGTAGGAATCATCGGCCAGCAGTACCCCGTAAAACGCCTGTGTTACCTGTTCTATCATTTCTATCCGCGACGACCGGGCTTTTTCTACAGCCAGTTCGACATCCAGCGCGGAAATTTTAAGGCTTTTCCACAACGAAGCCGACACCAGCGGCATGGATACGTTTACTCCACCGACCCAGTTATTATCCCGTCCGACTTTGATCCCGCCTATGGACATACCTGCAACATCCATGTCCATATACATGGTCTGTTTTTCTATCGTCCGTTGATATGACCCGTCGATACTGATTTGCGGAAAAAGTGCGGAATAAGCACCTTTTTTCGCATACTCCTGTCTCTGTATTTCCTGATCCGCAACCTGTACGGTCAGATTCTCACTCATTGCAATTTTAAGTGCATCTTCAAGTGTCAACCGGAGGACGCCCGGATTTTCCCGGGCTGAGGCAGTCAATGCCATGAACGTTACAATGCCTGCTATAACCCGGATTCTGATTGCTATTTTTTTCATCTTAGTTATTTTTATTAGTTATCTCCTGTTTATTTATATCCAGACGATCAAGGATTTCTCTCCCGTTATCGGTTGCGAGTCCGCGCAGTAACATATTGGTCACGGTATGTCGTTTCATATCCAATACCTGCTCTGCGTAAAGGGCAGCGATATATTCATAATTCAACCGTGGTTCCAAATCACTTTCTTTAACTGCGGCCATAAAGCAGTTCAGGCATTTTTGTTCAAATTGTTCCAGACAGGTTTCACCAAATTCAAGTATACCGGGATAGTGCTTTATATCTTTATGTAGCGCCGGACACAGGGATGAGATCAGCCGGGATACGCTCAGGCTTATTTTCACAAGTATTTCAAGTGCCGATGAAGCTTCCCTCTCGATCTTTTCAATGTCCTCCCCCAGCCTGAGTGTTTCGTAGCTAAAAACTTCCAGAAGTAATTCTTCCTTACTTTCAAATTGTTCGTAGAGCGTTCTTTTTGAGATACGTAATTCGGCAACGATCTCGTTCATGCATATTCCTTTTATCCCGTATTCTGCAAAAAGAGGAGCTGTTTTTCTGATAATATCTTCCCTGACCATAAGTTTACATTTAACATGCGTTCATTTTTCCGATACAAAGATTCAGGGAAAACAGGAAAACCTGTTAGACATAAAATGAGAATAGTTGGTTCAAAAATGACAAACTTGTTCCCGGGAAAGCTTATTTGGGTTTAAGTCGACCTGTCCAGTCTAATTTCCTGATAAACTCACTACATTTGTATAACCAGTTTTTGAAAGGAAATATGGGCGACTATACGAAAATAGATTTTAAAAAATATTTGGAACTACTCCAACCCGACCATATTTTTAATGATGATGTAGCTATTATAGAGATAAATGGAAACCGGGAAACTTTTGTCCGGCCGGAATTGTACCCGCTGAAAATTAATGTTATTTCAATACTCATTGCGGTCAGGGGGAAAGCAACCGTAAATATCGATTACTTCTCTTTTTCTCTCATTGCCAACAATATCATCAATATATTGTGGATCAATATATTTAACGGGATCTCTTTTTCAATTGATTTTAAAGGATATTATGTAGTTATATCATCTGATTTAGGATATCAATTCATAAAAACGATCCCTCCACCCCGTGAACTACTGGAACGTAAACGGTTGCATCCTATTTTGACGATAACCGACCTGCAAGCCAAAGTGTTAATGGATATTGTCAATAAACTAATATCCAATATCGGTCGCAGGGATCATATTTATCAATCCACAATAGTGAGCAATGAGGTGGTTAACCTTTATCTGGAGATACTGGATATGGATATAAAGAAGATGGATATACTTCCTATACATTATGAAGTCAACCATAACGAATCCGTTATCCGGGATTTTATGCAATTGATCCTGGAAAACTCCAGAACCGAACACAACGTATTGTTTTATGCCGCCCGACTGTATCTGACAACTACCCAATTGTCGCGTATACTGAAAGCACAGACGGGAAAAACCGCCATTAACTGGATCAATGAGGTCCAAATCCTGGAATCCAGGCTCTTATTACGGAAGAAAGAGTTGTTGATCCAGGAAGTAGCAGAAATAATGAATTTTTCAGACCAGTCTTCTTTCGGGAAGTTTTTTAAGAAACATACGGGAATGTCGCCGCTGGAATACAGAAACAGTATCTATCAGCGGTAACTATTAATAAGATGGAGAAGGGAATTCTTTGCTTATCTTTCTTAAATCTTTGAATCTTATTCCTTTCGCAAAGGCAAATCCAACCTTAAGGATGATCCTAAGAAAAACACGGACTTGTGATGCATATCACATTTTGTGTATATTTGTAGAATATAGGATGCACCTCGGCAAAGTTTACGAACAAGTTCGACACTCTGCCCTCGGTTTTCACTATATTTGTATAATATAGGATGCGGTTCGGCAATTTTTCGAAAGCAAGCTTTCTACAATTACTCTCACCTTTCACTATATTTGTATATTTGTTGTAAGCAGATGATATACATTTTTCATTATAAATCATAAGTGAATTACAAAAACAACACATAAAATACATATGAGAAAATTGAAATATTTAACTGGTTTCAAGTGATTTATAAAAATCGCTGAAATTGTTGCGTATATTTAAAAGTTGTACATAGTAGAGAGAGCGTTGTCAACAATGTGTGCCATAATAAACTATATTATACGAACATATTTGCCTGTAAATTACCTCTTAGGTCATTTTTTATCGTCGTTTTTGCGATGGTGAACATCATTCAGGATCATCTTATATTCTTCCAAGATCAATGTTACTCGAAGAACTCGAAATTCCAAAAAAGGAACGTCCTACCCCTGGTGTTAGCCTTCACCCGTGAGAGTATTGTGGAAAACTTGTATGATTGGCGGTTAAAAAGTAGTTTTATATATTCATCTAAAAAATAAGCTTATGTTAGTGCCAAGTAATTTGAATGGAAGTACTATTGTAAAAAACAGGACTAGTATGAATAGTCGGATGAACCTGGGAAACTATAAGTTTTACATTATTAAAGTTTTCATCATTTTGATACCAGCCTGGCTTGGATCAGGAATATCTTCCGCAAACACTACTCAGAAAGAATCAAGTTTACTATGGAAAATAACCGGTAATGGATTAGATAAGCCTTCTTATCTGTTTGGCACATACCACGTCACACCTCCCCAGTTTTTAGACAGTGTTGCCGGATTTAAAAAAGCATTTGCTTCGGTACAACAATATGCGGGGGAAACTGATGTTACAAAAAATATAGAATTTCCGGAAACAAGGTCACCGTATTTACCTAAGGATACTACTTATAAGGACTTATTAAGCAGTTCAGACCTGCAGTATCTGGACATTATTCTAAGCAAATATTTGCCTGAATGGTCAATAAATAAGGTACCTGTGCGCCCTGCTTATCTTCAATATGTATTAACGACTACAATTTTTTCGTCAAAAGCAGCACAATTAGAGGGTAATAAAGTATTGAAGAATACGACTTATGAAAGTGGATTAGATAGTTATTTATGGAAAACTGCTAAAAACAATGCCCTTGATTTAATACAATTAGAAACCGAGGAGGATAGAAATCGTTGGAGATTATATGAGCACAAAAAGGGTTCTTTTGACGGAAATTTGAAAGAAGATGCTGAAAATTTGATTACAGTGATGAAGTTCTTTGAATCAGATACACTTGATATCATCACACGCTTTATACAATTAAGTATAGAAATAAAAGAAGCTTATTTCGAACAAAATTTAATAAAATTCGAAGACCTGAACACAAAGTCGTTGGAAATAATTCAAAGTTTAAATTTAGATGCCGATGATCTATCATCCACATTAGACCTAATAGAAAAAAAAGACAATATAGTGCTAAAGGAAAGAAATCTTTTCTGGATGGAAAAAATACCATTTTTGATACAAAGTAAACCAACTTTTATAGCAGTTGGAACCAGTCATCTTATTGGGGAATACGGAGTCATTAATTTGTTGCGAAAGGAAGGGTATATGGTTGAACCTGTATTGGGTGAATAAATAAAGTATATCTCTAAAATAGTAATAAAGAAAAACGGGATGAATCCAAAAAGTGAGAAAAACATAGGAGAACTGATCAACTTTTTTGTTATGATGTTGTCCATATTTGTGGCAGGTTGTAGTAATAATCCGAATAAATGGACAATCGACAGAAAAAAGTCAATTCTTCTGGTTTTAAAACACTTGCTGGACAATCCACCATTTGCGAAGGTATCACCAATAACGAAAATACAAAGACCTTCGCATTCAAAGCGAATATTACCCATTGCAAAAAAACAAAAGCAAACCTCCGGATACATATTCGGACACAATTCTGGCAAAGACTGCCAGGCCAGGGTCAAGTTTACATTGGGCACCAACAATGAAGTTATTCAACATCTGGACAGGCTTAAATACCTGCTCCGCATGATAGAGGAACGCCTGACCATTGACGATATGTGGTTTCCGAAGAGACAGTAAGACAGATGAATTGATCAAATCTTGACTATTACAGATGAATGATTTTCAAAAGCCTCTCTTCTCCCCTATCTTTGCCTTATCATATACTCGCTGGCGCTCATGAGACCAGCTATCGCCTAAGTTTGTAATTCGTAATTAAATATAAATGTTATGATGGATATAGAACAAGTTGAATTTATAAAAATGAGCCATGAGCATGCCGGCAAGGTCATGAGAATTTATAACTATTATATCGAGAATAGCTTTGCCGCATATGCCGAACAAAAGTTGCCGGTTAACTTTTTCGACAAGCTGCTTGAAACAAGCAAAGGCTATCCCGCTTATGTGATCAAATCCGGCGACGATATTATCGGATTTTGTTTGTTAAGGCCATATCATCCTTTCCCTACATTCAAAAGTACAGCCGAAATCACTTATTTTATCGATGAAAAACATTCGGGTAAAGGACTCGGAAAAATGGTACTGGATAAACTGACCGATGCTGCCGGAGAACAAGGCATCACCACTATTCTTGCAAGTGTATCTTCTAAAAACCCCCAAAGTTTAAGTTTCCACCGGAAGCATGGTTTTAGTGAGTGTGGCAGATTCAGACAGATTGGTCGTAAATTTGGAGAAACATTTGATATAATTTGGTTTTCAAAACAAATTCAATAAACTCCGGCGACCTGCCTTAGGATTTATTAGCTTTATTCGATTTAAAACAGTCTGAAATAATTCAATAAATAATAATATAAAACGAAGAATATGAAAATATTATCTTGCTTATTATCTATAATGATTGCATCTTTTTGTATCTGTTTAAATGGATATTCACAGAAATTGACCTCCGAACAAAAAGAAAAGATCGCTTCCGAGGTTACCATACTTTTTGAAAAAGCTGTTAAAGCCTCAGAAACTTTTGACGCAAAGATGCTGGCAGATAATGTGGACGATAACTTGCAAGCCGGATTCATTATCAATGGACGTTTCTTCCGTTCTTTCGATCAGGTAATGGAAGATTTTAAAGAAAAAACAAAAGGCGCTAAATCTCAGAAAATGAATACTATCAATAAAAAAATTACTGTTCTGGCAGACAATGCAGCGTTGCTTACCGCATCGGGAAACTATTCGATGGAGCTTGAAGATGGCCGCACCCTGACCGGCAGCTTTGCATGGACTTTAGTATATTCAAAAGTGAATGGGAATTGGAAAATCATTCATACCCACATGTAAAGTCCCAGGTAAAAGGGAAATAAACACGAATAGAAATGGGTTGCGAATTCAATAGGACAGACAAGTATCAATTAGTTTCTAACGCATATTGTAACAGGCGACAGTGAAAATGCTGATAGTACCATTAATTTGATAAAAATAAAACCCGAAAATTGAAATAGCTTAAAATACTTTTTCATATGAAAGACTTTCAAATCAGGGCATGTACGGATGATGACTGTAAATATGTTTTTGAATTACTTAAACAATTATGGCCGGACATACAGCTAGATTATGAAACGATCTACCCTGTATTTTGCAAAGCAATAAAATCAGATAACCAGAAATTAATTGTAGGGTTGTCAAATAATAAAGTTGTTGGATTCTGCACATTAACGATTAAAAATAGTCTTTGGCAAGGAGGCAATTTAGGATATATAGATGAATTAATTGTTGATGAAAACCATAGAGGATTAGGTATAGGACATAAGTTGATAGATGAAATTACGACGATTGCAAAAAACAACCATTGCAAAATAATAGAACTTGATTCAGCTTTTCATAGAAAAGAAGCCCATTTGTTTTACGAGAATTTAAAATATGAAAGCCGGGCATATTTATTCTCAAAAAGAATCAACTAAAATTGAGTAAATACATGAAGAAAACATGGATTTTATTTGCAATATTCCTGATACTAAACCAATACATCATGGCGCAAGACAATGAAAATAAAGAAATTAAATATCTTCAAGATGATAGTATCAAACTTTGCTATCATGATACCGGTTCCGGCAATACAACTATTGTTTTGGTTTCCGGATTGACATTCGGTTTGGAAACCTGGAAAAGTTTTCAGGAGCGGTTATCAAAATATGCCAGAGTTATTTCTTATGACAGAAATGGCCTTGGAAATTCGGTCTATATTCCGGGCAGTAAGAACATCGGTTCAATGATCGGAGAGTTAGGCACGATCATGCATAAGCCTGATATAAATACTCCTGTTATTTTAGTTGGCCATTCCATAGGTGGCCATATCGTTAAAAAATACACGGAATTATTCCCGGAGAAAGTTAAGGCGCTTTTTTTAATCGATGCCTTCCATGAACGGTTTTACAAAGAGCTTAAAGATGCTGTAACCGAAAAAATGTGGATCGATTATGTCAGTAACTGGGAAAGTATAAGAAAAAATGCGCCTTCCGGAGTTTCTGACGAGATAGGTTTTAACCTGGAATTGATGAAATCTGACGAAAGATATCCTGTACCTTCGGATATTCCGGTATATTTATTTACGTCCATTAAAGAAACAGAGATCGAAGAAAAGTTTGTCGAATTTAATAAAATAGCTTTTAAGGTCCATCTCAGGCTAAATAATCAGTTAGAAAAGGAATACAAAAACATTCACCACTTAATCACTGATAACAGTTCACATTTCATATATCTTGATGAACCTGAGCTGATTGTGGATGAGATATTAAAACTGGTTGATAATTGAAACCCGTATACTCGGAAACAGCATTTCAAAAACTCAACCTTGCTGTGTCATCGTTTCGGTCCGTCAAGGGACAGAATTTTAGCACCATAAATCATACGAATCACAAATGCAGAAATTTGTACATAAGTTCCGAAACACGCCTTATAACAGACTACTTGATAAATGCTGGTATTTTGTCGGAGTATGATACCTGAGTGAAATTTAACTTTTTCTCCAACAGGCAGTATCAATTCGTGGAATAGATTACTTCGGAATCTGTATGAAGACGGCTTCCTGTCGAAGTATACAAATTCTTCACTCCATTTTTGTAGGCAATATATTTACCATCAGACATCAACTCAATTTTATCGAATTCGCACTTCAGGATTGAAGCACCATGAGAGTAGTAAACGCCCTTCAAGTTGCCCTTACGAACCCAGAATTTTCCATTTACGGTCTTAATTTCGTCGAACTCGCATGACAAGATTCGAGCGCCATGTGAATAATAAACACCATTTAAATCGCCCTTACTTACCCAGTATTTCCCGTCTATGTTCTTAATTTCATCAAACTCGCAAGGCAGAATCCTTGCACCATGTGAATAATAGATTCCTTTAAGACCGTTTTTGCTTACCTGGTATTTCCCATCAATCATCTTGATTTCGTCAAACTCGCAAGGCAGGATCCTTGCACCATGCGAATAGTAGATCCCTTTAAAGCCATCTTTACTCACCCAGTATTTCCCATCAATATTCCGGATTTCGTCAAACTCGCAAGGCAGGATCCTTGCGCCATGTGAATAGTAAATCCCTTTAAGGCTGCCTTTACGAACCCAGTATCTACCATCAATCATCTTGATTTCGTCAAACTCGCAAGGCAGTATCTTTGTGCCATGTGAATAGTAAATCCCTTTGAGGCCATCTTTATTCACCAAAAATCTCCCGTCAGAGTATTCTATCTTATCGAAATTGCAGGGTACAACAGATGCAAACAGATATATGTTATTCTTTTTACCTATTCCTTTCTTGACAAGGTAATTCCAATCTTGCCAAGAAATATTATCGGCATTGGATGCCGGGATATAATTAGTAACACCTACGCCTATGAAACCATATTTGTCACCCTGTTTTGAGATAAATCCCCTATTGTCTTTTTGGGCAATAATTGTATCGTATTCGGAAGGAACAACCACCTCATCCCTAAATAGAAGCCCGTACTTGCCATCGTTCAAGGTTACTTGAAATTCACGGTAATAATGAGCATTGTCCCCGCTTTGTGCCCGGACTGTCATTGTTGCTGTATACATTAGAAAACAGCAGGTAAGAATGAGAAATGACCTGTTCATTTGATAATGATTTTTAAGTATAAATAGCTTATATTTATTTTCTATTAAGACGATGCAAGCTCAAATTTGTTACATGCTCTTTGAATATTTTTCATACCCTTGTCTTTCTTGCTCTTGCACCCAACGGACGGTGGCTTGGTGTGCGGACGGCACTGCGGGGTACTTTCCTGTCGACCGAGAAGAACAGTCATGTGGGATACAAACTTCCGAAAACGCTCTTTTCCGCCCGACTGACGCCAACCGAACTTGCGAGCTCAACGAAGTTAAACCTACGGTTTGGCGCTGGCATCCCTGTTTATTCAGTAAAAGTCTCCCTTGCTGTAAAATTATCAAGTCTAGTCAAATACAATGAGTGTCGTTCATTATGCTACTACTTGCTTGTACAAAAGACACAAGTTCTTTCATACTTTTTCCGTTTTCTACTTCTTCAAATGCGGATAAAAGTAAGAAAAGAAAATCAAAACACCTGACAAAGCCAAAACTACATAAAAAATATTACCTATTTCTTTAGGAAAAAAAAATTTTAAAACAGCACATATTATAACTGCAATACTACTCACGATAAAAATCCATTTTTTCATTGAATTATTTAATTTCATTGGATTATTGGTTTATATTTAATTTTTCCATCCTGAT
>JAISOY010000154.1 GCA_031275285.1 Bacteroidales bacterium
CTGCCGAGGCATTCACCTCCTTTTCCCTGACATGGGATGAGCATATGGATATGCTCAAGGAAGTAGCCAACATCAACAGTGTTGAAGGGGTAACACATTTGGTTTTTCATACTTACACACATAACCCCAGGACGGATTTTCTGCCGCCCGGGACATCGTTCGGCTCAGGAATCGGTACGCCTTTCCTCCGCGGACAAACATGGTGGAAACACATGCCTGAGTTCAATGCATACCTGTCACGTTGCAGCTATTTGCTCGAACGGGGAAAACCTGTATCTGACGTGCTCTGGTACCTTGGCGATGAGATAAATCATAAGCCAGACCAAAATTATCCGTTTCCCGAAGGATTCAAATATGATTACTGTAACCCGGATGTCCTGTTGAACCGGCTCACAGTAAAGGACGGAATGCTGGTTACCCCCGAAGGCATCAGCTACCGGGTATTATGGATACCCGATGCACCACGCATGTTACCACAAACCCTGGAAAATATATATACGCTCATTAAGGATGGGGCAACAGTGATCGGCAATGCCCCAAAAGGAATCGTCACACTTACCGGTGGGAAAAACGCGCAAAAACGTTTTGATGCAGCGGTGAAAAAAATATGGGGTAAAACAGTTCCAAAAGGTGTACAAAAAATCGGCAAAGGGACCCTAGTGTCCGGAACAACGCTGGATGTTGCGTTAAATGAATTAAAAATAGAACCCGATGTTACTGGAGGTGATGCTTTATGGGTGCATCGTAAGATCGAAGGAGCCGACTGGTATTTCGTATGTGCGCCTCAGGGCAAGGGCTTTAACGGGACACTCGATTTCCGCACACAAGGCAGTGTGGAACTTTGGGATCCTGTAACAGGCAGCATAACGAAAATTGCCGGCAAAAACAACGGTAAAAGAACTTCCATTGCTCTTGATCTACCTAAATCAGGCTCATGTTTTTTGGTTTTCAAACCTTCCGGAGAATCGGGAAAAATTTCTGTTGCAAAGAAATCTGAAGGTATATCTACGGATATTCCGTTTAACCGTCCCTGGACACTGTCCTTCCCTTCCGGATGGGGAGCTCCTTCCTCAATCGATATCCATCAATTACAGGCATGGAAAGATCTTGATATAGCACCTGAAGCCAAGGCTTTTTCCGGTACAGTCACTTATACGACAACATTCGATGCAAAGGATATGGCTCCGGGAACAGTATTTTCACTCGACCTCGGCCGTGTTGAAATGATTGCCGTAGTTTCCCTCAATGGAAAACAACTCCGTACATTATGGGCACCGCCTTATCGCCTTGACCTGACTGAAAATATCCAGTCAGGGATCAATACCCTGTCGATAGAGGTGACCAGTACCTGGTTCAACCGCCTGGTATATGATGCGGGACAACCAGAAGCCACCCGTAAAACATGGACCATCAACGGTCCGTCAAAAGATGCCGGACTAAGGGACAGCGGATTGCTGGGACCTGTTAAACTTTATGTACAAAAATAATATTGAACGGATGGTAAAAATGCCAAATCTATGAGATGTCTGAAAAAATACCTTTGTATTTTCATTCTTTTCTTGAGCTTCAATCTCGTATTATCCGCTAAATTGCAGTTCATCAATAATCGTCCTGAATTTTTATTGGATGAAAAAAACATCATCACAGCTCCAAAAGAAGGATTGTGGTCAGTAGCTACTCAATGGAAAAATGACTGGATGAGCAGTTGGGTACATACAGATCCTTATGAATTATCTATATCGGGCGAATGGACTATATTAAAAGGGAAGATGGTATTTCCCGAAGGTGAATTATGGCTAAGAGATGCCTATCGCCAGGTGAGGACCGGATTAATACAATGTATCCGCCGTTATGAGTGGCAGGGAACAGATACCTTATCACATATTTCACTTTCTGCCAGATGGCAGGTAATGGGAGAAAACCTGAAGCCATTATTACCCGGAATACTGTATTACGGAAATGTAATGGGGGCCCGGGTAAATCCGGATATAATTCCGGTTTACAACAGTGTACCGGGTGAATTTGCCATTTTTGAAGAACACCGCTATCCGATGCCTTTCGCCATGCTTGAAAATGCGGAAAATAAGTATGCGGTTGCCATACATACAACGCCATCTCCCGTAAGAGGAGCTGTTTTAACCGATCAGTGGTGGTCAATGGGAATTGAAGCATACAAAGGATATAGTGAAATGGTATTGTATTCAGGGCCTATCGGATATAACCAGCGAAGAAGCGTAGCAAAAGCATTGCAACAACAACCCATGTTTTACGGGGATACCTATCTCAATCTTGAACCTCAAAGGATCATTGAAAAAGAGTTTTTCATTGAAGTATACCCTATAAACAAGGAAGGTAGCGGATTTCAACCAGCCATCTATACCTCCCTGGACATGCATCAGCCTTACGATGCAGAACGGTTTACCGATTTCAATAATATCATCAAAAGTAAATACCGTTTTGCTCAAAACCGTTGGATCGACACAAAAGAGGCAATAGGGTTCGGAATGTACGATCTGAGGAAAGGGAAGGATATCGTGATGGGATGGTGTGGACAAGCTGATTCTCCTGGTTTTGCCTTACAATTGCTGGAAGAAGATTTGGATGACGCCACTATAAGTAGTAAAATCCAGCAGTCGATGGATTTTCTTACTTCCTATCCTATCCGGGACGACGGAATTTTTTCTGTCGGATACCGGGTTTCCGAAAAGAAATTCCATGGTGGTGACCATGTTTCGTGCGGGCAGGCCATGTACAATTTTGCCAAAGCTATTGAAACCGCACGAAAAAGCAGAAAATACGACACAAGAAAATGGGAAACCTTTTTGAAGACTATTTGTGATCGGCAGGCTACCCGTATACTGGATAAAAATTGGCATCCAAACTCAACAGCTGAAGGTTTTTATGTAGCTCCTTTAGCCATAGCTTCCGAGTTGTTCAAAAACAATAAATACAAGCAGGCAGCCATTAAAGCCGGAGAAGTATTTGCTCAACGACATCTCACCATGAACGGCTGCTACTGGGGAGGAACACTTGATGCTACATGTGAGGATAAGGAAGGGGCATGGGCTGCTTTTCAAGGATTTCTGGAACTCTATGAACGGTTTTATGACCAGAAATATCTTTCCTGGGCAAAACATGCCATGGATGTTTGTCTGAGTTATGTCGTGGTCTGGGATATCCCATTACCTGCCGGACGTATGGCTGACTATAACTTTAAAACCACAGGATGGACAGTTGTTTCCCCTCAAAACCAACATATCGACGTATATGGTGTGTTATTTGCTCCTGAAATATATAAAATGGGCGTTCATCTGAACGACGAAAGATTAAAAAAATTGGCACCGGTGTTATTCCGCAGTTGTTATCAGCTTACCGATCCCTTCGGTAGCCAGGGAGAGCAATTACAGCAAACAAATTTTGCACAACGCGGAGATATGAGTAATGTTCACAAGCTAAGAGGAGGATATTCCGAGAACTGGACTGTATTCTGGATTACAGCACATTTTCTGAATGCAGCTGCCCGGTTCAAAGAAATAGGTGTGATATAAAAATTTCCACATACAACTCATACCTGATTTTATTTTTCGAAAGAATAATTTAAGAACATATTTTTACTGACCGGTTTACAGTAAAGCTCTCAATTTACATTATAAAAGTTCCGGTAAATATTCACACAATACATCTATTACGCCAACTATCTGCTTTTGTAAACATTCGATATACAATCAATTTTCAATACTTAATTATATAATATCTGATCATACAAAAAATTATTATCTTTAACTTTTTGCATTAGTAGATATCTAAAATAACATTCATTATGACCAATCGCCGCGATTTTCTAAAGAATTCAGCCTTAATAGGCGCCGCAGCAACCTTATCCGCAATACCTGTCTTAGGTAAAGATCCTAAAAGAAAAACACCTTCAGTTGCGGCAAAAGTCGATACATATAAAGTGAATCTACGTTCCGCCATGCATATACCCTCTATTCCTCCCCGGAAAATTACGATTCCGGATACCGGAGGATTTAAAGTCCTCAAGGGGGATTTTCATATACACACGCTTTTTTCCGACGGGCGGGTCATGCCGGGTGACCGTGTTGCAGAGGCCGTACAGAACGGACTTGATGTCATCTCCATTACCGATCATATAGAATACCGTCCATTTTTCAGCAAAGTCGGAAAATGGAAGCTGAATGACGAACAGGGGAATGATTATAACCTTTCCTATAATCTGGCCAAACCGGATGCAGACAGTAAAAATCTCCTGTTGGTACACGGCACGGAAATCACCAAACGTACCATGGCACCCGGTCATTTTAACGTACTCTTTGCCCAGGATATAAATCCTATAGCTGCAGCCGTGGATGATTGGCGGGAAATGCTCCGGGTAGCTGCCGGCCAGGGCGGTTTTTTGCTATGGAACCATCCGGGATGGGAAGCCCCTACAAGTGGCGGCCTTGAAAAAGGAGCGCCACTCAGGTTCACCGATGAACATGAAGAAGTATGCCGGCAAGGATTAATGCACGGTATTGAGATCTTCAACGGAACCGAATACTATCCGGTAGTTTCCGACTGGTGCAACGAAAGGAACCTGGCTATATTTGCCAACAGCGACATCCATCCGAGCGAATTGAACCGGTACGGCATTCTGAATCCTTACCGTCCGATCACCCTGGTACTGGCAAAAGAACGGACAGTAGAAAGTGTCCGGGAAGCCATGTTTGCCAGACGAACCATTGGTTGGGCCGCCAATATGCTTTGGGGTCGTGATCCCTGGCTTCCTGAACTGTTCAAAGCATCCGTCCAGATCAAAACTATCACGCCGGGAACGCTGGAACTGACCAATATGAGTTCATTGCCCATCACCGTATCGCTGGGCGGTATGATCTTCGATCTGCCGGAAAATGCCAAACAGCAGGTATACCGGGCGGAAGGAATTAAAACACTCACTGTTGCCAACTGGATGATCGGTATGAACCGGCCTCTGGAAGTACCACTTGGTGAAATATAAGTATATATTTATGTGATCTTTTTATGAAATATCCGACCCAATCATTAATTACCTATACTCCCACCCGATTTAACATATAAGCAAATGAAAAAAATATATTATTTACCGATCCTCCTATGCATATTCATATCTATCTGTTCCTGCAAAAGTGTAAAAAAATCCGGTCAGACTACTGATCAGAAAACAAAGGATGGATGGATCACGATCTTTGACGGAAAAACCTTCAACGGATGGCGCGGATACAACAGAAACGATATCCCTTCACTTTGGACCATCGACCCCGACGGTTCCATGAAAATAAACGGTGCCGGAGGAGGCGAAGGAACAAGCGGAGGCGGTGATATCCTGTATGATAAAAAAGTAAAGGATTTTGAATTCGAACTGGAGTGGAAGGTTGCAAAAGTGGGAGGAAACAGCGGTATCATGTACCTTGCCCAGGAAGTGAAAGGAGAACCCATGTATATTTCCGGGCCCGAATACCAGATCTTAGGAAACAACAATAATGAACCTAATGTGCATAAATCGGCTTCCTTATATGATATGATTGCCGCCAGACCACAAAATGCCAATCCCATAGGCGAATGGAACAAGGCAAAGATCAGGGTACACCATGGGAAAGTAACCCATTATCAGAATGATGTAGCGGTAGTAGAATATACGCTCTGGACACCACAATGGGAAGAATTACTGAGTAAAAGCAAATTCAGTAAAGAAAAGTGGCCGTTGGCTTACCAGTATCAAAGCAATCTGGGGGGAGACAATAAGGAAGGTTATATCGGCTTGCAGGACCATGGTAATGAAGTATGGTTCAGGAATATAAGACTTAAAGAACTTAAATAAATCAATTCCGAATTCAAAATTTAAAATTCAAGATTTAGGATATTTAATAATCTTGAATTCGGAATTTTGAATTTTAAATAAAAATAACATGGGATCAAAAATCACCAGAAGGGATTTCCTTCACAAAAACGCAATGATTGTCGGCGGACTTACGATTGTTCCAAGCAGTATACTGGGAAAAACGGTCGGTAAAACCGCTCCGTCCGATAAACTGAATATAGCAGGTATCGGAGTTGGAGGTAAAGGGTCGGTGAACCTTCGCCAAATGAACGCTGAAAATATTGTGGCCTTATGTGATGTCGACTGGGATTACGCCAGGAAGGTATTCGACACATACCCCAAAGCGGAAAAATTCCAGGATTATAGGGTGATGTTTGACAAGATGGGAAAGGGCATAGACGCCGTTATGATCGCTACTCCGGATCATACCCATGCTATTATTGCCGCAGAAGCCATGGCCATGGGTAAACATGTTTACTTGCAAAAACCTTTGACACATTCCGTTTATGAATCGCGACTACTGACCAGACTTGCTGAAAAATATCAGGTCTGTACCCAAATGGGGGATGAAGGAGCTTCGAGAAACGGATTCCGGCAGGTAGCCGACATCATCTGGTCGGGTATGATTGGTGAGGTAACCAGAGTAGAAACCTATACCAACCGTCCCATCTGGCCGCAAGGCTTACAAAGACCGACAGAAGAACAGGCGGTTCCCGAAACACTTAACTGGGAACTGTTCGTCGGACCGGCCAAAATGCGCCCGTATAACAAAGCCTACCATCCATGGAACTGGCGTGGCTGGTGGGACTTCGGAACTGGAGCATTAGGCGATATGGCGTGCCATATTATTCACCCGGTATTCCATGCGTTAAACCTGGGATCGCCTGACACCATCCAGGCCAGTTCGACAGCTGTTCTCCCCGACAGCGCTCCTCACGCAGAATGGGTACGCTATACATTCCCATCCCGGGGAAGCATAGGTAGCGCCAATGTTGCCCTTCCGGAACTGACGCTGGACTGGTATGACGGAGGTCTGAAACCGCCCCGTCCCAAAGGTTTACCGGAAAACAAAAAATTTGCTGATGGGGGAGTTATCTATTATGGTACCAAAGATACCCTGATAGCTACCGGAGGTATTTACCTGCTATCCGGAAAAGAAATAGATGTTCCC
Source organism: Bacteroidales bacterium (assembly GCA_031275285.1). Taxonomy (NCBI): domain Bacteria; kingdom Pseudomonadati; phylum Bacteroidota; class Bacteroidia; order Bacteroidales; species Bacteroidales bacterium. The sequence continues at coordinate 7,026 of JAISOY010000154.1, forward strand.
TCTCAACATAGGATCGTTGAAATTTCGCATGAAAAGGATTGGGTAAGAGCCTGTAAAGAAAAAGCCCGAAACCGGGTCAAACCTGTTTCCGATTTCAGCGAAGCAGGACCTTTAAATGAAATGATCGTTGCCGGTGTAGCTGCCGTTCGCCTGCAAAGCCTAGGTAAGGAATTACACTGGGATACTGCCGGTATGCAGTTCAAAAATATAAATCCCGGAGAAACCATAAAAATGGGTAATGAGTCGATTAATGCGCAGGCATTTGCACAGGAACTGATCAGACACACTTACCATAATGGATTCAAATTGATGGATATGCCCTGAGAATTAAGCACTCAGTGCTATTTATTGTTTTCTTAAGTCACATTGATCAAATGGATTACGTTCTGAAAATATGATATTAATTGTTTTATCTTACTTATTATAAGTGTTATAGCTTTTTCAGAAAACATAGGTTATAAAACCATTCAAATATGAACGGTATTAGTCTGGCATTCATTTCATTTTTCTTCCTTCATCAAAATACAGACACAAGATGCAAAGACCTACGGCCGCTTTTTGAAAAGTATGAAATTACGGTCAAAAATCAAGGAGCGCGTGGAACCTGTTCCATCTTCACCATCGTAGGATTGATTGAGTTTGAACGGGCCAATGTATTGGGTGACCCGACACCCCTGTCTGTAGAATACCTCAACTGGGCGGCCAATAAAACCGAAGGAAGGGATGCGGATGGTTCCTTTTTCCATTATGCTATAGACGGCATGTTAAAATATGGCATATGCGCCGACGATTATATGCCTTACGCCACCCGTTTCAGTGAAAAAGCAGAACCATCGGAAGTCGCCAGGAAGGATGCCGGCTCAAGGAAGACGGGACAAACAATCTGGATAAAAACATGGGATCCGAAAAACGGCATTACTGCCGGACAATTGCAGAAAATAAAAAAAGAACTGGATGGCAATCATCCGGTGGCTATTGGATTTCGCTGGCTGAAAGGTGAAGTGGAAAACAAGTACCTGGAAGGCGGTGAACTGGCGATGGTAACTGAAGAACAGGTTTTTGACGGACATAGCGTGTTGATTGTTGGTTATCATAATGACGAAAAAACACCCGGCGGCGGATACCTGATCTTTAAAAATTCCTATGGTGAATCATTTGGTGATAATGGCTACGGCCGTATTCCATACGCTTATGCCCTACTATACGCAAATGATGCCATGGCACTACACCTCAATTAAAAACTAACTTTACATTAAAATGTTCATAAAGTCAAAAAGTCGGAATGTTTATAAAGCTTGAATATCCCACATTACTTTTTAACTTTATAACTTTATGAACTTTTTTGCTTTTCATCTTTTAATTCATTACTCGCTGACGCTCATGAGACCTGCTAACGCCTAAGTTCTCAATTCTCAATTCTCAATTCTCAATTCTCAATTCTCAATTAATTAGTTCTTTGTTTTTACATAGGAAACCGAAAAGTAAAATGTAGTGCCCATACCCGCTTCTGAAGCAACCCATATCTCCCCTCCCATCAGATTGACCAGGTTTTTCGATATAGCCAGTCCCAATCCTGTTCCTCCATATTTTGCCGAAATATCGTCATTTGCCTGCCTGAAACGATCGAAAATAACTTTCAGCTGGTCTTCATTCATACCGACTCCGGTATCTTCCACATAAAAGAGGATTTTATCTTCTTTCCATCGATAACCGTATTTGATATAACCAAATTCCGTAAATTTAATGGCATTGTCGATCAGGTTGGATAATATCTGCTTGAGCCGGAAAGGATCCAGATATGCCGTAAAATCAAGTATAGCATCCGAATCATCGAAAATCAGGACAAGCCGTTTCCGGGAATCCTGTAAAACCGCATCATAAAAAACCCTCAGTTCCTGCATTAACTCGTTCACCCGGCATTCGGACCTCACAATCTGAAGCTGCCCTACTTCCAATTTGGAAATATCCAGGATATCATTAATCAGTTTTAACAAACGCTGGCTATTGCTATTGATAATACCGATGTATTCTTTCTGGCGATCTAGAGGAAGGTCTTTATCTGTAATGATGTTCAGGAGACCTATGATCCCGTTCATGGGTGTACGGATCTCGTGGGACATGTTGGCCAGAAAAGCCGACTTCAGTTTATCCGACTCCTCTGCCTTATCCCTGGCTTTCACTAATTCCGACGTCTTTTCTTCCACCATTGCCTCCAGGTTCTTCTTATAGGATTCCAGTTCATCGTTTACCTGCCGCAATGCTGAAAATGTTTCGTAAAGCTCCTGGTTTTGTGCGGATAATTCCTCATTCTGCGCCTCTATCTCTTCACGCGTTTCTTTCAATTCCTGATTCTGAACGCCTATCTCATCGTTCTTCTTTTGTATCAGAGCCGTACGTTCAGTCACCAGGTTTTCCAACAGTTGGTTCCTTTGCCGTAATATTTTCGTATATGCGTGAATCGCCAGATAAAGCAATATCCCGAAAGCAAGCAGACAGATCAGGTAAAACCACCAGGTCACCCAGAACGGCTTGGGTACAGAAAAATGAACGGATGTATACTCACTCCAAAGATCATTTTTTCCTTTCGTACGGAACATAAAGACATAATTTCCCGGAGGAAGGTTGTTGTATTGCGCTGTATATTCCTTACCTACCATAGGTATGCTGTCTTTGGTAGGGCCTTTCAGAAAATACTCATACAGGTTATCCGACTCATAGGTAAAAGATAAAGCCGTCATTTCGAAATGAATGGAATGATCGAAGGCTGGAAGGTCTTTAGAATCGATCCAAGAAACAGGAACATTATTTACATTGATGATCAAATCATTACGAGGTGGAATGGAATAATGGGGCATATTATGGTAGTCAAAAACGGAAAGCCCCTGATAAGTACCTATCCACAACAGGTTGTCACGGTCCAGCAGTAGTGAACCGATGCTGACCTCATTATGGGACAAACCGTCCTTTTCGGTAATTTCTATCTCAGGCTGACCGGTTGCCAGACAGATATATTTGGCTCCGTCATTTTTCCCTATCCACAAGTGGTCATCATCCATTCCCCGGCAGATGGAATTCACTGTACCCTGGACCAGGAAATGCAAACTATCGTTGCGGTATACGCCTAACCCATTCTCTGTTCCGACCCATAGATCGTCACCTGAAACATACAATCCCCACGCCGAATGATCCAATAGTAACTTCTGTTCAAAGGATTCACCGTTAAAAACACATATTCCGGCATGATTAGCTGCAATCACCTGTTCCTTATATTCGGTAAAAATGAATACCCCGGAGGAGATTTCCGCATCGTATTTCACCTTGGGAGCCTGGTAGTCCTTTAAATAATAAAGGATCCCGTTGTACGAATCAGAGACAAAGATCTCACCTTTCGATGAAATATATACGCATTCCACATACCCGATAGGTTCATTAAAGGTACGGGTATACACGGTAGACAATGTATGGGCGTCAATAATTTTCAGGTAAAGCGGATGGACAATCAGAATATTGCCATTGGATAGCTCCTGTACTGCAATGGATTGGTAATCGAAATGAAACGGAAATAACCGGTCGGATATCCTGACAACCTTACCCTGGTCAATATAACAGACATTACTTTCGGATGCAAACCAGATACGCCCTTTTTTGTCTTCAAATACATTGGATATATATCCGGTATATTCCGAAGGGTCGATCTTCCGGATACTTTTATTGCCCAGCTTCTGCAATCCCCCGACCATTCCGATCCAGGTGTTGTTCTCGTAATCGCAGAACAGGCTGTATAAAGTATAGCCTGCCAGCCCGTTTTCCCGGTTGTAGAGATCGGGAACATCTTTAAATGAATTGATCTGAAAAGCAAATCCGCTGGTGATCCCCCAGATAGATGCATCGGCAGCCTGCGTGATTTTCTTTATCCTGTGGTTCAGGTACGGATAACGTTTTTCTTTATCCAGTTTTACTCCCGGAACTAACTGGTCTGCAGCGATCCTGTACAAGTCATTACCTGCAGCTATCCAGAAAAAATGATCTTTATCCGCATATACATAATAGATCCCCGGAAAAGCGATGATCTCCATACATTCATAGTTCTCCTTCATGTAGTACAATCCACGTTCGGTAGCCAGATATACGGATGAAGAATCAGGATGCTGCGTTACAGAATAAACACGTTGAAAAGATGGGGACAACAAAGATCCGGCGTCCACACATCTTCCCTCGGCTGTCAGTAATCCGAATCCGGTCTCCCCATAAAACCATTTATTATCGGCCCGGTCAACAAAAATCGAATGGAATACGGTATCCGGGAAAATGGTATGTATAGTGTCGTTTTTTAACAGGGATATTCCTCCGTGTGTGGCAAAATAAATAACTCCTTCACGGTCTTGCTGGATATCCAATATCGTGTTGTGCGCCATTCCGTTATCAGTAGCATACAAACGGGTGGTCCTTCCGTTATAACGGACTGCCCCTGATTGGGTACCGGCCCAGATATAGCCCTGTTCATCCTGAAAAACAGACATGACATCTACCTGTGGCAACCCATCCTTAGTACCGTAATATTGAAAATTATAAAGGCCGGTCCCTTCTTTGCTCCAAAGAATGACAACCTGAACAACAAAAACAAGACAAAACAGGATTTTTTTTCCCGACATCCTACCACTTATTTACCTGGATGGATCTTTCCATGAATCACTCTATATGAAAGAATTTAACACAGATTTGAATCCATCATATCACTATAATTCAAAACTGTAAATATAGATATTTTTGATCAGTTACGTTCAAAGGAGGGAATGATTGATGAAACATGAACCATAGCGATCATTCCGGGTATTCCTTGTCCTTCGTTTTATAGGTTCATTTAAAATAATGCGCTACTTTTGCATCAAATTCAATTATCAACCAATAAATTATAAGCATTGATCATGGAAGAATTAAGCATGGAAAAATTATCTACCGTCAACTGGCAGGAGTTATTATCCGGATTTGCCCACAGCCTGATCTCCTTCGGCGGAAAATTACTGATTGCGGTATTGATCTTTGTGGTGGGCCGCTGGATCATCAAAAGGATTAACAAATTCGTAGGTAATATCATGACCAAAAAAGAGGTGGATAAATCCCTTTTTTCCTTTGTCAGGAGTTTGATCAGCATTACATTGAATTTTGTGCTCATCATTATCATCATCAGCATTCTGGGTATAGAAACCAGCTCGTTCATCGCGCTGTTCGCTTCCGCCGGTGTGGCCATAGGTTTGGCCCTCAGCGGTACCCTGCAGAATTTCGCAGGAGGCGTCATGCTCTTGTTGTTCAAACCATTTAAAGTGGGGGATTTTATCGAGGCACAGGGACAGGGCGGAACGGTAAAAGAAATACAGATCTTCAACACCATCCTGACTACCGGGGACAATAAAACGGTGATCATCCCCAACGGCGGATTGTCTACCGGAATGATGACCAACTACTCCACTACCGGCACACGGCGGGTGGAATGGACTTTCGGGATTGCCTACGGCGACAGCTATGATAAAGCCAGGTCCGTAATCGAGCGGTTACTAAAAAGCGACGAACGGATACTGAACGATCCGGCATATTTCATTGCCCTGACCTCACTGGGCGACAGCTCGGTAAATATAGTGGTCCGGGCATGGGTCAATTCCGGAGATTACTGGGGGGTATATTTCAATATGAACGAAAAGATATACGGTACTTTTGCCAAAGAAGGATTATCGATTCCTTTCCCGCAAATGGACGTACATCTATACAGTGAAAAATGATCCTTGTAAAGTAGAAAGGTTCATAAAGTTAGAAAGTAGAGACATTGATTATTGATGATTGTTTATTGATGATTGATTAGCTATTAGTTTATAGTTCATCATTACTCGCTGACGCTAAGTTCATCATTCATCATTCATCATTCATCATTAATTTTTCATTTTCAACTCTCCATTTTCCATTGGTTATTACCAACAATGCTCACTTATGCTACACAGTCATTGTCCCACAAAACAATCCTTTCATCAACAATTTTCATCCGTCCGTAAAAAACCGATCAGATTAGTAAAAAATTATTATGTATATTTGTTTCGATTATCATCTGTCGAGTACTTCGGCACTTAATTATTTTAATCAGAGAAAAAATAAACCATTCATACATTTTTATTCATCACTTAATTGTTAACCCTTATGAAAAATTTTTTATGTTTACTTCTGGCAGTTTTGGCTTTTAACCTGGTATCATGTAACGATGATGACAAAGATTGCCCCGAATGCGAAACGTGTACCGAATGTGCGGAGTGTCCTGAATGCCCGGATTGTCCTAAACCCACCACCGATGAAATCAATGAGCTGGCTTATGCCAATGAGAATGATTGGTACAATTATGACCTGAAAGGAAAGGTAAAACAGAGGACTGAATTATACTATGGTAATGCTACTTTCGATGCCGATGGAAGTCTTTTGGAAAAAGGGGATGTAACCCAACAACAGGTTATTGAGTTCAACAATCTGGGATTTATCACTGCAGAAAAATATTATGAACTGCGCCAGTTTAACGATGTAAATAATACAAAAAAGCTAGTCATATCTAGTGAAGAGACCTCCGCATTTAATGCCAAAGGACAGGTCACGGAAGAAATTTCTACTTCCTATCAATATTCATATAACGATCCTAATGAAGTACCTACCATTAGTTTCATAAATAAAAAAACATATACCTATACCGAAACCCAGGCTACCGAAATTGAATCTGATAGTTCTGACGGGGGGGTAACATGGACCGATCGACAAAAAACCGTTTATGAATTAGACGAATATGGCCGTACTGATTGGAATAACTCGACCAAATATCTACCAAAGTCAACGGAATGGAATGATACACCAAATGAAGGAAGAGAAAATAAAGTGACAAAAGATAACAAAGGGAATATAACTTCTTCTTTACAATATAGTTTTTATCCTGGACCATATCAATACTTTGATTATTATGAATATACTTATCTGTATTATTGATAAATACTGGCTGTTCCAAATGATATTTCATGCGAACAGAACCATCTGATACAAGAATTAATAAATGGCAGCCCGGTGAGGCTGCCATTTATCTTTTACACAATCCGGTCTACCGTTCGACAGACACCTTTCGTATGGTGATTTTTTGCTGATACCATCACCAACATCCTGAAACAAAAAAATAAATCGTATCTTTGCCGTGTAAACTAGGGGTGCCGAATAAAGGCTGAGATCATACCCTTTGACCTGACCGGGATAATGCCTGCGTAGGGAAGTTGGAATCCCCCACCCTTCTTCTGTTCCTCTGGTTTATTAAATGAATTATCAATTTAATCAATCAAAATGGAACAAACCGTATCTGCAGGAATCATCGATTCCTATTTCAAAAAACTCAAAAAAAACCTGGCTGTAGATACAGCCATTGTCGGAGGAGGACCTTCCGGAATAGTAGCCGGATATTATCTGGCCAAAAAAGGCTATCAGGTAGCCCTGTTCGAACAAAAGCTGGCTCCGGGAGGAGGAATGTGGGGCGGCGCCATGATGTTCAATGAAATCGTGGTCCGCAAAGACGCCCTTCATATACTGGATGAATTCGGGATAGCTTACCAGGCATATGAAGACGGCTTTTACACGCTGGATTCCGTACATGCCACCGCATCGTTGATCTACCATGCAACACAGGCCGGAGTTTCCATCTTCAACTGTGTGTCGTTCGAAGATGTGGTCTTTCAGAACGAACAGGTGGCCGGAGTGGTATTGAACTGGGCGCCGGTATCCCGGGAACGCATGCATGTGGATCCGTTGGTGGTCACGGCAAAAACAGTATTGGACGGAACAGGACACGATTGCATGGTTGCCCGCACCCTGGAAAGAAAGAACGATATCCGGCTCTTTACACCGACGGGAAAAGTGGTCGGGGAGCGTTCCCTTTCCGTGGATGAAGCGGAACGTACAACAGTAGAGAATACCAAAGAAATATTTCCCGGATTATTTGTTTCCGGAATGGCTGCAAACGGTGTCAGCGGCGGGTTCCGCATGGGGCCTATTTTCGGGGGAATGTTACTTTCCGGGAAAAAGGTGGCTGACCTCATCGCCGAAAAACTGAAATAACCGTGGAATCATTCGGAGTATATATCATTATGACCCGGCCGGTATTACCGTACACGGTCATTGCTGAAAAATGCGTCGCAAATAAGGTCAAAATGCTTCAATTGCGGGAGAAGCATCTTCCGGACAAGGAGTTATTACGTATCGCCCGGGATATCCGCCGGATCACCAGAGGTACCGGCACCCGGCTGGTGATCAACGACAGGCCGGATATAGCCGTCCTTTGTGATGCGGATTATTTACATCTGGGCCAGGACGACATCAGTATCGAAGATGCCCGGAAGATCGTCGGCGACATGAAAATAGGATTATCGACCCATTCTATCCAACAAGCGAAAAAAGCACTGGCTGAACGTCCTGATTACATAGGGTTCGGACCAGTCTATCCGACCAATGCGAAAGCCATACCCGATCAACCGACAGGTGTGGAACCGCTTAAGGAAGTACTGGGGTTTTCGAATGTTCCCGTTGTGGCCATAGGCGGAATATTTCCTGAAAACATGCAGGAAATACTGGATGCCGGAGCCGCAAATATTGCCATGGTCCGTTATTTCATGCAATCGGAGGATTTTCAAGAAAGGCTCTCCGGAATAAACCAACGACTCCGTCAGGAATAAAATAACCCTGCAATATATTTTTCCCGAAGGAAAAATATATTGCAGGGTTATTTACCACCCACTATCTATTGATTATTTTAAGTCGAAAAGTATGAATGTTCATAAAGTTTGAAAGTAGAACCAGGCAATTTTTTCGACATACTTTTTATTTTTTAATTCATTCATCATTCAAAGTTTTATTGGAGAAGTTAAAACGTTGGAAAGTTCATAAAGTCATAAAGTTGAAAATCAAAAAGTAGGAACGATGAACAATAAATGATGAACTGAAAAATTCATAGTTCAAAGTTCATTTTTCATTACTCGCTGACGCTAAGTTCATTATTCATTATTCATCATTCGTAGTTCATAGTTAATTACTTGCCTACGCTAAGTTTTCCATTTTCAATTCTCAATTCTCAATTCTCAATTATTTAATCCGTATACTGCGCGCAGGACCCAATAATCCGCATCGGAATCAATATCGAAAGGATACTCGACCAACTCATTAAGGTACAGGGACATTTGTCCGTTCTGTTCCCGGTATACGCCGTTTTTAATGCCCGAATGATCGACCATCAAGCCGAAACGGCCTTTGATACGATGGATATTTTCTTTCACTACCCGTTCATAAAATAAGATATCCCCATTCTTGTATTCAAAATTTTCCGGAAGGCTTTCCTGATCCTCTATTTCGAATGCCATTAAGCCGAATCTGGCATTGGAAGGGATCACTATGTGCGGTAATTTCCTGATAAATGCTTCATCACGATAATTATCGATGTAATCGGGAAGATAAGCTGCCGAGACATAGGGGATCCCGGTCATTCGATGGTTTCTTTTCAGATCCTCCGTTTCCAGTACCAATCCGGTATTGTATTTCAATAATTCATTTACTGAAAGGTCTTTTTGGATAAAGTCGTCGAGGGGTATGCCAAAATATTTAGCAATTTCAACCACTACTTCTATCTTTGGATCTGCCCTTAATTCCTCATAGGAAGATACGTTTCCCCGAGACAATTGAAAAATATCAGCAAAGGCTTGCTGGCTCAAACCCTTGACATTCCTGATCTTTTTAATATTTTTTCCAATCCTGCTCATAAAAAATATCTTTTTTATTTGGTATGTAAATTTTTTTAGCTATTTTTGCTAAAAATATGATGCAAATATAAGGCTTTTTATCAAAAAGCAAATATTACATCGAAAGGGTTTTATGAACAACACTTAAAATTTACGCCTATGTATTACAAAAAAATCGAATCATACATATCCCAGCTCGGATATACGATTACGTTCCAGGACGAAAAGGAAGGCATATTTTGTATTGAAAACGAGGCAGACGGTATAAAAAACCTGATCATCGGGGTAGCACCTCCCATCGTCGTAATGGAGCAGTTTATCTTTACTATGAAGAGCAATGATCAGGAGATCATGAAATCATTGCTTCAAAAAAACCGGGACATTGTACATGGTGCCTTTGTCCTCGATGAAACGGGCACCAAAGTTATTTTCCGGTATACCATGCAGGTGGAAAGCCTGGATATTAATGAACTGGAAGGCGCCCTGAATTCGCTGGGACTTTTACTGAGCGAATATTACGAACAGATCATCGAATTTAGCAGGAAGTAGAAAGTATAAAAGTTATAAAGTTGGAAAGTAAAGACAGAAGATTAAATTTTAAAATATAATACCATGAATATTTTTAAGAGGCTTTTAAGGATCGGGCAGGCCGAAATCCATTCGGCAGTAGATAAAATGGAGGACCCCATTAAAATGACCGAACAGGGGATCCGTGAAATGAAGGAAGACCTGGAAAAGACAGTAGAATCACTGGCTAAAGTAAAAGCAATGGCTATCCGGACCAAAAACGAAAAGAACAAAAAAGTGGTCGAAGCGCAGGATTACGAAAACAAGGCCGTTTTATTGTTGTCCAAGGCGCAAAAAGGCGAACTGGATATGGTTCAGGCAGAAAAACTGGCACGTGAAGCGCTGGCCATTAAAGAACGTTTATTCAATGAATGTGCGGATCTGGGCGGGCAACAACAGACACACGAAAAAGCTGTGGATGATATTCAGAAAAATGTGGACATCCTGAAATTCAACATCAATAAATGGGAAAATGAACTGAAAACACTCAGGGCCAGGGTAAAAGTAAGCCGTGCCACCAAAGAAGTCAACAAACAAATGGCCCAGATAGACAGCAACAGTACCATCAGTATGTTGGAGCGGATGAAAGAAAAGGTGGAAGAGGAAGAAGCACTGGCACAGGCTTATGGTGATCTTGCCAAAAATAACAAGTCTGTGGATGATGAAATCAACCATGCCATCGGCAGCGAAGCGGAAAAAGTAAACCAGGACCTGGATGAAATTAAAAAGAAACTGGGCATTATCTCCGGTGTTTAGTGCATCCGCATTTTGTAACTTTAACATATTTTTGTTCGTATCTAATTAAATGTTAATTTAGTATTTCGAAAAGTCAAAGGGGTAATTTGTTACAACCATAATTTAATGAATATGAATTCCAGAACATTGTGGACCATCATTATCAAAGTTTTAGGCATTGTACTGATTGTTCAGTTTATTCCTTATCTGGTACAATTCATCGCTGTATTACCTTTAAGTATAGCAAGACCTTTCTCTGAATTCATCCTGATGGCAGGCATATCTACATTGACTATAGTCGTTTATCTATTCCTGCTATGGCTTTCTTTTTTTAAAACATCATGGATCATTGATCGGCTCAGGTTGGAAAAAGGAATGGAAAACCAGAAAATAGAGTTCCCAACGGATCGAAAAGTAATACTATCCATTGTAATTATGGTTACCGGAGGATTTATCCTGGTCAGAAGTATACCCGGCCTGCTCGGATCGCTTTATCAATTTTCCCAGAATAGTAATGTACTTTTCCAACATAGAGTTTCTGCGAATGGAATCATTATCAAAGTCTCAGAAGCATTGATCGGTCTGTTATTGTTTGTGTACGGAACCCCCATAGGTAACTATATAGATAAAAAAACAAAAAATGAGATTACCGAAGAAGGAAACAACGTAGATACGAATCATGAATAATTTTATTTAACCATAGATATCGATTTTATGACCGAAATCCTGCATACACTTTTTAATCCCTTACCTAATGCGGTCATGACCGTTTTAATGGGGGTAATAGTTGTATATTGGTTGTTTGTGATGCTGGGCGGCGCAGGATTCGGCGATGTAGACCTGGGTATCGGTTTCGGCGATGTAGACGTAGATGCGGATGTGGAAATCCCGGATGTAGATGCAACAGCAGATTCCGACAGTGATGTCCCGTTGGAAAAATCGGAAGGTGCCATGTCCCGATTCCTCAATTACCTGAATATCGGAAAGGTGCCGTTCATGCTGGTACTCTCCACATTCAAATTCCTTACCTGGATGTGTACCCTCATCACGACCCAGTTCATTGCCATGGAATCATGGGGAGCAAAGTCTTTACTGATCCTGGTACCTATGTTTGCTATAGGAATAGTATTCACCAGATATGCCACTAAACCAATGGTTCGATTTTTCAAAAAAATAGGATACCAGGGCGAAGAGGAAATAGATTTTCTCGGACGCTCGGGTAAAATGCTGTCCACGATCAAAGAACAGAAGATCGGGTGTGCCGAATTCATCATCGATCGTAATCCGATGAAATTAAATGTAGTCAGTCATACAGGAGAGGAGATCTCTTATGGCGATACCGTAATGGTGACTGATGAATCGGATGACAGGAAGATTTATTATGTCACTAAGGAAATAACACTTTAGTAGAGTGATAAGTGATCAACATTAGTCGTGAATAATATGGACAAGTTAGTTACTGTTTTTTCCGCTCCCCATCTGCATGAGATCGGTATTCCTCAAAGCCTGCTCGAATCGGAAGGGATCAAATGTTTTATCAAAAACGAAATGATCGGAGCATTATACTCGGGTGTCATCGGCAACATCCAGCTACAGGTTTCTGCGGATGATGCGCCAAAAGCCATTGAGATACTGGCCAATGGAGGATTCAGTTACGAATAATGAATGGTAAATCATAAGATTGGGAACTCATCTGTTGTGGGGGTAGAGTATATGTAAAAAAGATTTTAGGGATATCATTTTGGCAGGGGTAGATAAATGGAAGGACGTAAGGTATCGTTTTCTCCAGGATGGGACAGCTTGTCCTTAAAATCGGGACGGGAAAACATTCCGTGGGAAAGAAATAGATTCCCGAGAAGAAAAATGTATCCGCAACATATTTAGTAAAGGAAAATTAATCACATAGTAAAAATCATAAATCAATAAACCAATAAAGTATGGGAAACATCATTGTCATTTTTGCAGGGAGCTTCTTATTTATTATCCTTGTTTTTCTGGCCATACTGGCCTCATTCTACAAAAAGATCCCCCAGGGGAAATCGATTGTCCGGACCGGGGTCGGCGGAACAAAAATAGCATTCAACAAAGGGATGTATGTGATCCCCATTTTCCATAAGATGGAAATCATGGATATCTCCGTTAAAAAACTGGAGATCGACCGTGCAAACCATGACGGGTTGATCTGTAAAGACAACATACGTGCCGATATCAAGGTGGCATTCTTTATCCGGGTGAATAAATCGGCCAATGATGTGATCAATGTCGCCCAGACCATTGGTTGTGAACGCGCCAGTGATGTGGCTACCCTTAAGAACCTGTTTGAAGCCAAGTTCTCCGAAGCATTGAAGACTGTAGGTAAAAAATTCGATTTCATTGAACTATACGAAGCACGCCGCGAGTTCCGGGATGAAATTATGAATATCATCGGTACCGACCTGAATGGTTATAACCTGGATGACTGTGCTATCGACTATCTGGAACAAACCGACCTGAAATACATGAGCCCTGAAAATATCCTGGACTCGGAAGGTATCAAAAAAATTACGGAACTGACCGCAGCGCAGAACATAAAATCCAATCTTATTCGTCGTGATGAAGAAAAGACCATCAAAAAACAGGATGTAGAAGCCCGTGAAGCCATTCTCGAACTGGAAAGGCAATTAGCTGAAAAAGAAGAGAAGCAAAGACGTGAAATCGACAATGTGAAAGCCCGCGAAGAGGCCGAAATCATCAAGGTACGTGAAGAGGAACGGCTAAAATCACAGACTGTACGTATTTCCACTGAAGAAAGCCTGGCCATACAGGAAGAAAATAAGTTGCGCCAGATCATTATCGCCGAAAAGAACAAGGAACGGACGGAAGCCGTGGAAAAAGAACGCGTAGAAAAAGACCGTGCTTTGGAACAAACGGAACGTGAAAGAATCGTAACATTGGCCGAGATCGATAAAGAAAAGGTCATCGAAATAGAGAAAAAGAACATCCAGGATGTAATCCGCGAAAGAGTAGAACTGGAAAAAGGCGTGGTAGAAGAAAAGCAGAATATGAAGGATATTGAGGCTTTCAGGGAAATAGACCGCCGGAAACAGGTAGGTATTACAGCAGCCAGCCAGGTCGCAGAAGAGCGATTGATAGGTACGGTGAAAGAAGCCGAAGCACAAAAGAAAGCTTCCGAAGAGAAAGCGGAACAAATGCGGATCGATGCTGAAGCCAAAGCCAAACAATTGTTGATCGATGCCGAAGCACGCAAAGAAGCGTCTGTAAAACAGGCCGAAGCCCGGAAGATACTCGCGGAAGCACAAGCCCGTGAAGAAGCGACCATGGGATTATCCGAAGCCGAAGTCATGCATGCCAAAGCGGAAGCAACTGAAAGACAAGGTCTGGTAGATGCTACCATCATTGAAAAGAAAGCAAAAGCAGAAGCCACAGGTATCGAAGCAAAAGCCGATGCTAAAAAGAAAGAAGGACTGGCAGAAGCACAGGTGATCAAGGAAAAAGCACTGGCAGAAGCCGCCGGTATCGAAGAAAAGGCCGAAGCCATGAAAAAACTGGACGGTGTCGGAAAAGACCACGAAGAATATAAGTTATTGCTCCAGAAAGAAAAAGAAGTGGAGCTGGCACAAATCCATGTACAGAAAGATATTGCGGAAGCACAGGCAGAAGTACTGGCAGAAGCCATGAAATCCGCGAAAATCGACATTGTTGGCGGCGAAACCATGTTCTTCGACAACATCATCAACCAGATTTCCAATGCCAAAGGATTTGACCGCCTGATCAATGAAAGCTCGAATGCCACACAGCTCAAAGATGCTTTACTGGGTGACGGCTCTGAAGGCAGCGATATATATGCCCGGATCAGGGGATTGGCTGAAAAACTCAATATTTCATCCGAAGATATCAAGAACTTAAGCGTTGCAGGTTTGATCCTGAAAATGCAGCAAAACTCGGACGAAGAAGATCAGGGTATACTCAGCAACCTGATGGGATTGGCCAAAAATTTAGGTATTTCAGGTAAGAAGTTGCCTAAATAATTAAAATTTACCCTGAAAGGAGCATAACTGTTCCCTTCAGGGTCTTAAAATTTATTAAGCTGTTTTTGTTATTAGCAAGTTGACGAATACATGCAAGACATAAAAAATAAACAACCGGCTGACAATCTGGATGCCGGCACCTATGAAATCATCCGTAAGCGGCTTTTTACACAAAGGGATGAGCTGACCAAACGGTTGAACCTATTGAATGACGCCCGTAAGGAAGTGTTTCGTTCCATTGAGTTTACTTTACTGGCCAACCAGCGGATCACCACGGAAAACAACTGCGTAGCACGGGGGATCATGGCTTTCGGCAATCTCTGTATCTTCGGTTATAACGTACATTTCGGCCTGCGGTCGGATATCCAGTTAAGCGATGTATTCAGCATTTATCAGTTTGAAAATAACCAGTTCATACCACAGTCGCTGGACCTGATCAACGACAAGGCCTTTATCAATGACTACCAGAACCTGTATAAATATTACCGGGATTCGATATTCTCCCGCTTCAGGAAAACTGAAAACTACCTGTATATGGTCTTCCAGACCAGTAAAAATACGGGGGACCTGAAAGCATTCAAATGGCTGATCAAAGGTAATCAACTGATATACCAGGATGACAGAAGTATTCATGAGGTAAAAAAAGCACAGCAGCATGAATGCCAATGGCAGAAAACGACCCTCGATGACCGCCGTTTAGGCGTCCACCCCCATATCTCCATTATGGATAAGGTATTTATCGAAGCGTTAGGTGGCGATATTACCTTTAAAATAGAAGACAATACACAGAGTGGAAAAGGCGTATATGAAGAAAAGGTAGAAAATAAGGACCAGCAGATCGACGATGCCGAATATTATTATGCCGACCTGGGAAATCTTATTTTACTGAGAATTAAACCCTATCAGGAGGAATTCCGGGCCTATGTGTTCAATACCAGGACAAAAGAGGTACTGAATATCCCTGCATTGAATGATGCCGGCGTACTTCTTCCCGATAATCACGGTATTATCTTTCCTAACGGTTATTATTTACAGAACGGGGAATACAAAATATTTGAAAATGAGCTGAACGGACTGGAATTTTTCCGTAAAGTAGCCTCTCCCAACGGAGAAGATTTTCTGTATATTTTTTACCAGAATGAACGGAATACCTACGTGGTCATGTCGTATAACATCATCCGGCAGCAGGTGGAAACCCCGATCATATGTAACGGGTTTACCCTGTTTGGTGACGGTACGCTCATCTATTTCCGCTCGGAAGCAGAGGCTACCCGGCATCATCAGGTGCAGATCTGGCAAACCCCTTATCAGGTCAGGCTAACGGAAAATCAGGAAAAAAAAGAAAACCAGCTGTACAAAATCGGGAATAAAGACATTGTAAAGGCAATGGCCGAATGCCAGGAAGTCATTCATCTGATCAATAAGGAAGATTCCTATGAAGACCTGTATGAAGATATCGTAAAAAAATCCAATGATATCATCGATGCCTATTTCTGGGTATCGGATAAAGGAACGTTTGCTCTTTCCGAACCGTTGCGGCAGATCAGGGAAATAGCAGATACAGCCATTGACGAGTTCGAAAAGGTACAGGCCCAGAAAAAGCATGCTACCCAGATATTGTCTGCAACTGAAGAAAAGGTAGAGGCCTTGCTATCGGATATCAAGCACGCCAAATCCAATACCTTGGAATCATTGGTCAAATCGTTGGCTGAAACCAGAAAGCTGCAAGGTGAGGTCATCGAGCTCCAACAGGTAAAATACATCGATCTACCCAAAACCGAGGCCTTAAAGGAAGAACTCGGAACGACCAATACCCGCCTTTCTGAAAAGACGGTCGAGTTCCTTCTCAGGGATGAAGCCCTGGTGCCTTATGAGGAGAAAGTCAGGAATGAGAAAAAGCAGGTAGAACAGGTAAAAAAAGTCATCGATGCCAACAAAATTGACGAAAACTGTAAGCTGATCTCGTCCGAACTGGAATTACTGATCGATATCCTGAACAGCCTGAAGATCGAAGACGCCACACAGACAACACGGATTATCGAAAAGATCTCATTGATTTTTTCTTCGCTCAACGAAGTACGGGCGCAACTCAAAAGGCAGACCGATGCATTAAAAAGCAGTGAAGCGGTAGCCGGATTCCATGCCCAACTGACATTGCTGGAGCAAACAGTGGTTAATTTCCTGGAACTCTCCTCTTCCCCTGAAAAATGCGATGAATATTTCTCCAAGATCAGTATCCAGGTAGAAGAACTGGAAAGCAAATATGCCGACTTCGATGATTTTATCATCAAAATATCGGATAAGCGCAATGAGATCACCAAGGCTTTTGACGGACGTAAAGCCCAGTTGATAGAACAGATCAACCGGCGTACTTCCTCATTGGAACAGATAGGGCTCAGGGTATTGAAAAATGTTGAAAATAAAGCCCAGTCATTCAAGACCCGGGAAGAGATACAGGCGTTTTTCTCCACCGACCTGATGATCGATAAGGTCAGGAAACTGGTGGAAGAGTTAAAAAGCCTGGGAGATGTATCAAAGGCCGAGAACCTCGAAAACAGCCTGAAAACATCATTGGAAGATGCATTACGTATACTCAGGGACCGCAATGAACTGTTTGCCGATGGAGAGCAGATCATCAGCCTGGGTAGTTACAAATTTTCCGTCAACCGCCAGCCACTCGATCTCACCATCGTAAGACGGGAGGATCGATTATTTTTCCATCTGATCGGAACCAGTTTCTACCATGAATTACCGGATGAAGATATCAGCCATTACCGTGAATTCTGGGAACAGGAGGTTATTTCGGAAAACCGTGAAGTATACCGTGCCGAATACCTGGCTTTTGAAGCTTTCCTCGAGAAACAGCAGTCGAAAAACTTCGATCTGAAAGGCTATATCACCCGGAAAGTGGAGCAAAGCTATTCGGAATCATACATGAAAGGTGTACATGATTTCGATGCCATGCGCATCTTTGAAGCGCTGGATCATGCCAGTCACCAATTAGGTGTTTTATCATACAGCCCCCAGTTGCGTGTTGCTGCGCAACTTTTCTGGAACAACCTGGAAAAAGAGGAAAAAGATAAGCTGATCAAACTGATCACCTCTGCCGGTAAGGTATTAAAAGCTTTTCCGGATTCAGGCAATTATCAGTATGTCATCAATCATATCAGTAGTTTATTTGCGGAATGGGACAACGGATTTGCTATAGATATTTCTGCCGATGAAGCAGCCAGGTATCTTTTCAGTGAGTTTTCCGGCTCCACTCTCTTTTCAAAAAGTGAACAGGCTGATCAGTTATATAAAGATTTTCTGCAATACTTAAAAAAGAACAAATTCCTACCGGATTTTGAAGCTGATATACATGATGTATCATTTGACCTGATCGAAAGGTTTTATCTGGTCCGCAACTGGCTGGCATCCTTTCTCGATATTTCTCCGGAACACGGCATTTACCGGAAGTATGCGGATGAAACCTCCTGTCTGCTTCTGTTCGAAGGAAAAGGATACCAGATACACAGCGGGCCGGACCAACTCATCATCCATGACCTGAAAGGCAACCATCCTGTCATTGAAAACGGCGAATACAATCAGGATTACCATGATTTTATCCGGAAACTGACCCGGTTCAAAAACATCAGTGTGCCCTCTTTCAGTAATTATACCCGGCTAAAGGAATCCATGATCGACCGGTTTCGGAAAGCGTTGAAGATTGATGAGTTGAAACCGCGGGTATTGACATCTTTCGTGCGAAATAAACTGATCAATGAAGTATACCTTCCGCTGATCGGCGCTAATTTAGCGAAGCAATTAGGCGTAGCTGGCGAAAATAAGCGCACGGCGCGCATGGGAATGTTGTTGCTGGTATCACCTCCGGGTTATGGTAAAACAACTTTAATGGAATATCTGGCCAAAACCATGGGATTGACTTTTGTAAAGATAAATGGTCCCACCATCGGGCATTCCATTACATCGATCGACCCTGTCGAAGCGAAAACTTCAGGTGCACGAGAGGAATTGAAAAAAATCAACCTCTCCTTTGAAATGGCTGATAATGTGATGTTGTATATCGATGATATCCAGCATTGTAATCCTGAGTTTTTGCAGAAATTCATTTCCCTTGCCGACGGACAACGAAAAATGGACGGTATCTTCGAAGGTGAAAGTAAAACCTATGACCTGCGTGGAAAGCGTTTCTGTGTCATCATGGCCGGAAACCCATATACCGAAAGCGGCGAAAAATTCAGGATTCCCGATATGCTGGCCAACCGCGCCGATGTATATAACCTTGGGGATGTCATCGGCGACTCCGAAAATTTATTCAAATTGAGCCTGCTGGAAAACTCGATCATTGAAAATCAATACCTGCAGAAGATCACCAATAAAAATTTCCCGGATTTTTATCAGTTGATGGAATATGTGGAAACAGGAAATGAAGCATTACTCAATCTGGAAGGTAATCATACCCAGCAGGATGTGGATGATTTTATTGCTGTGGCAAAAAGTTGCCTGCAGGTAAGGGAGATCGTACTACAGGTAAACCAGAACTATATTGGCAGTGCCGCCATGCAGGATGCCTACCGTACCGAACCATCATTCAAATTGCAGGGCTCGTACCGCGACATGAATAAAATGGTTAGCCGGATCATCCCCCTGATGAATCAGGAAGAGATCAACACGCTTATCCTGAATCATTATGAAAGCGAAGCTCAGACACTGACCTCAGATAGTGAGGCGAACCTGTTGAAATTAAAGGAAATTGCAGGTTTGTTGACTCCAAAGGAAAGTGAACGTTGGGAAAGTATCAGGGAAATATTCCGGAAAAACAATAAGTTGTCCGGCATTGGGCAGGATAATCCGATCGGACAGGTGGTAGCACAGCTGGCTCAATTCAACGAAGGATTGGATGGAATCAAAAACGTACTGAATTCAGAGAAAAAACGTTAAGTTTGAAAAAATCCATGTTCAAAGTTCCGGGCTCAAAGTTGAAACTTACATCCGGAACTTTGAACTTTTTAAATCAATACTTTAAATATTGCATAAACCGGTGTGGAAACAAAAGATATAATTCAATATATCCTTTACATGCTGACACTACTAACATAAATGTACCTACTGATTTTTTCATGGCAAATAAAATTTAAGTTAAAATGTATATGGTATATCAATTCCTGTGACCTAATTTTGTTTCATACATTATATATTATCTATTAACTCTTTATTTAGATATAACATAGTAAATGTAATTTTGTTTATTTTTCACACGGTTTTTTCCAGTCTTTGAAATAGCTATATTCGGCTTATATTATCCCCGACGGGAATTATAGTAGTTATTTATATTCAGGAAGCCACAGCGGTGGTGGTTGAGGGTATGTCCGGCTTGTATAAAATTCGAACAAGATAAACGGCTGGCTAAGAATGCTAAAGCTATCCCCAAAGTATTTTGAAGGTTTATTTCTTCGGGTACTTACCGATATTCATTTCAAATATTTGATCTCCCAAAAGATACACCGGCTTTTGAGAGGTTTAGTTGTCCGACCGGATATCATAAGTTCCGGCAGGAACTTCAAAACTGAAATAATCTGCTCCCTGTTCGATTATTTTTACAGATTTATGTTTTTTGAGTTTTTCGCCGTTAATCACAGTTGATTTAAGTGTCGATTTCCGAATTACGATTAACGCGACACTGTTGGGCGGCACAACTGCGTGAAGTGTAAACCGCCCCTCATCGGAAGACCATTGAGAAACAATACGTCCGTATGGTGATTCATATTCGCCTTTAGCAAAGGTCAGCCTGTTATCCGGATAGGGAGCGATCCTGATCTTCTTATATCCGGGAAGCAAAGGTGAAATTCCTGCTATGCGTTCATACATCCACTGTCCAATAGCCCCGTACGCGTAATGGTTGAATGAGTTCATACCCGCATCCCCGAACCCTTTGTCTCTGCTATAGCTGTTCCAGCGCTCCCACATGGTAGTGGCACCCTGATTTATTGAATAGAACCATGAAGGGTAGCTTTCCTGAAAAAGTATGGTATACATCAGATCGGCACGGCCTATCTGATCGAGAACCGGAGCGAGTAATGGAGTTCCCAGGAATCCGGTCCTGAGATGGTTGTCGGCTTTTTCGATCAACCCGACCAGATTTTGTTCGGCACCCTTCCGGATTAACGGATCGGTCAAAAGATCAAAACCTAAAGCCATAAGGTATCCGGTTTGCGTTTCTGATACAACAATCTTACCTGCAGCGTCGAAAAAATGCGATTCGAATGCCGAACGTAGCTTCCTGTATGTCCGGCCAAGCTCTTCATGATCTGCCTTATATCCGAGAACTTCAGCCGCCTGCATGGTCAATCGCATCGAATATGCGCAAAAAGCCGTAGCGATCATATCGAGAGGTGTTTCTCCAAAATTCCCCAGCGAAGAAAAAGGCTGAAGCCAGTCCCCAAATCCTTTCAGTTCGATAATTTCTCCTTTCTGATGGGCCAGATAGAAGTCCACCCAACGTTTCATGGCTTCATAATTCTCTTCAAGAACTTTCACCTCTCCTGTCCGTATATAAGTTTCCCATGGAATAATGGCAATCGCATCGCCCCATCCAGGACTTACGCGATCTTTAGCCACATTCGGAACTACGATCGGGATCCTTCCGTCAGAAGCCTGCTCTTCCCTGACACTTTGCAGCCAGCTTGTCCAGAACGAATGAACATCGGCAAGAAAATATGATGTCGGAGCAAATATCTGTGCATCGCCCGTCCATCCCATACGCTCATCACGTTGCGGACAATCGGTTGGGATGTCGAAAAAGTTACCCCGCAAACCCCATTCAATATTTCTTTGCAATTGGTTGAGTTGGGCATCGGATGAGCTAAAGTCCCCGTTCTTATTGAAATCGGAATATTGTACAAGACCTGTCACCCAATCATTTCCAGGAGTCGAACCAGACGCGAAACCTGTCAGTTCCACATATCTGAATCCATGAAATGTAAATTTCGGAATATATTCAATCCAGCCATCTTTTGAAGCAATATAATAGTCCGTGGAGTGAGCCGAACGATAGCTTTCCGTATAAAGCTCACCGTTGTCCTGAAGCATCTCGGCAAAACGTATGATGAGTGTATCTCCCTTTTTCATAGGCGCTTTGACTTTTGGTACGCCGACCATATTCTGTCCGACATCGAATATTATTCCCATGCCGGATTTTGTGATCTTCTGTGCAGGCAATTCATGCTTTACCTTCACCTGATGATGACGCTTGGGTTGAAGTGCTACGGACGCATCGACAGACTCAACAACTACATTTTTCCACATAGTGTCGTCAAAACCGGCTCTGCTCCAGCCGTCAAATTCCAGTGCCTGATCATATATTTCCCCATCATAGATCTCCGAAGAACGTATAGGCCCTCTGTTGGTCGATTTCCACATGCCGTCGGAACAGATCATCTTCTTCAGTCCGTTGTTTAACGTAACTTCCAGTTGACAGATCATTTTAGGAGGTTGTTTTTCAATATACTGAGATTTCGACCAACCAATACGTGTAGTATTCCATCCGGGAGCTACTATTATTCCGATCGCATTCCGCCCCTTATCAAGCATTCCGGTCACATCGTATGTAAGCGTCTCAATCCTTTTTAAATATGGCGTATAGCCAGGAGCCATGACTGCCTCGCCTACTTTTTGACCATTGATCTGCGCTTCGAAAACGCCTTTGGCTGTTATATGTAGCCGGGCAGAAATGACTTCAGAATCGAAACCAACTTCCCGGCGGATATACTGAGCCGGATATATTTTTGTGCCGAATTTTGTGGTATCAGGCGCATTGTCGAACGGGTCGCCTATCCACCGGGCCTCCCAGTAGTCATTATTGAGCAACCCCATCTCAAAATGTGCGACTTCGCTCCATGATGAGACATTTCCCGCCTGATCCCAATACCGCACCTGCCAGTATATCCGTTGTCGCGAATTGAGAGGTTTGCCTGCATAGGTAATCCATACAGAACGATCCGATTTAACTTTCTGCGTACTCCACAAGTCCGGGTTATTGGGTAACAATGTAGCCTCGCTTGCCGCAACGATCTCATAAGCAGATTGTGCTTTGACTTCCTTACAAACCGGTAATTTCCATGAAAATCCAGGACGTGCATCGTAGAACCCTATCGGGTTTTCAAAGCCCTCTCCTATTCTAAGAGAATGCGCTGAAGGAAGGGGTTCCGAGCCAAAAACGGAGTTCAATGGATATAGAAATACCATTATCACCACAATTCTTATGATCGTTTTTGCAGATTTCATTGAGTTTTAGAATTAGTTCAATCTCCAAAGATATAAATTTACTGCTCTCAGAAGTTGTTTCGGTTAACCAGAAACATATAAAATGACCTTAAATGAATATTTCGTCAATAATCAAATAACTTCTGAGCAATTATAAGATAATATAGTTCAATATTCGCTTTTGTATCAAATCTGAATCTAGAACTCTGAAAACTAAATAGTTCACAAAAGACAATGACTCAACTAGGTTAATCTTGAATCTTGAATTACGAATTTCTATTCATGACCGGATCATCGTATTGTATCTGTAACTTGATTAACTCTTCTTTCATCTTTCTGATAATACTTTCTTTCCCGGGCTGGTGGTAAAGATTGTTCATTTCATGCGGATCCTCCTGCAGGTCATATAATTCCCATTCATCAATATCATCATAAAAATGGATCAGCTTGTAACGGCTGTCCCTTACCCCGTAATGGCGTTTCACTGCATGTTCCGAAGGAAATTCATAGTAATGGTAATACAATGAATTACGCCATTCAGGTTGCTTTCCTTTAAGCAGTGGAAGAAGCGAAATCCCCTGTATATCTTCAGGTATCTCTATTCCTGCCAGTTCCAAAAATGTCGGGGCATAATCGATATTCTGTACCATCTGTTCTATTTTTCCTTTCTTACCACCAGGCAAACGCATCATCAAAGGGGTACGAAATGATTCTTCATACATGAAGCGTTTGTCAAACCAACCATGTTCTCCCATGTAAAATCCCTGGTCCGAAGTATATACGATCAATGTATTTTCAAGTAACCCGTTTTCCTCCAGATAATCGAGCATACGTCCTATGTTCCTGTCAACAGATGTGATCACACTCAGGTAATCTTTCATATATCGCTGGTATTTCCATTCAGCCAGTTCTTTTCCTTCCGGTTTCCGGTCTTTGAAATCACTGATAATAGGATCATAATATCTGTCCCAGGCAGCTTTTTGTTTTTCATTCATCCGCCCCGGACCCGTTTTCGACGGATGGTACATATTCCTACCGGCAGCTTCCAGGCCGGATGAAGTATGTATCTCATGCTCCTTATCTGCCATTTTCAGGTCGTATATCACGTCCATATCGTTAAAAATACTCATCTTTTGCTCTGCCGCGGCAACACGCCCATCATAGCTATCATAGAAATTATCCGGCACAGGAAAAACGATGTCGTCGAATCTGCCCAGATCGCAGGTGTCCGGCATCCAGGTACGGTGTGGTGCTTTATGGTGAAGCAACAGGCAAAAAGGTTGCTCCTTATTTCTTTTGTTGTCGAGCCATTCAATGGCAATATCAGTAGTGATATTGGTAGCATAACCATCCATTTGTATCTTTTCACCATGATCGATAAAAACAGGATTATAATAATCTCCCTGTCCCGGAAGGATCTTCCAATAATCAAAGCCGACAGGATCGGAAGACAGGTGCCATTTCCCAATCATGGCAGTCTGGTATCCGTTCTTCTGTAACAATTTAGGAAAAGTCTGCTGACTTCCGTCAAATCGATGCCGGTTATCGATAAAACCGTTTTTATGGCTGTGTTTCCCGGTAAGCATACATGCCCGGCTGGGTCCACTGATGGAATTAGCTACAAAGCTGTTGGTAAATACAACCCCTTCCTTCCCTATACGATCAATATGAGGCGTATTTATAAAACGTTGATCATAAGCACTGATGGTTTGATAAGAATGGTCATCTGTCATGATATACAGAATATTTAAGGGTTTTGCCGCTTTTTTATCCTGTACACAAGATGTTGCCAGAGCTGATAATCCAGCAAAAAATAATATTTTCTCCTTCATGTTTTTTAATAATCTCATGTAAATGTAAAATAAATCATTCAAGATTTAAAATTCAAGATTCAAAATTGAGTAAAAGCGGAATCTTAAATAGTGTACAGCTAAATCAGGTACTTATTATTTATCATTCTTTTATCTATCCGATTGTTTTTATATTTTTGCCCGAAATTTAACAAGAAATAATGTCTACATTTTTCCAACAATTCAAAAACGAAGACTGGATCTCCACTATTATGGGACTTTTACTGGTATTACTGATCATTCTCCTACCAGGCTACATTCCCAAGTTTCCAAAAACTTTACTTTCCGGGACATCATGGCTCTCATTGGGTGGATTATTCCTGATATCCATCCTGTTTTCTGCCGTAGGGATCAAATTGCTGGGCGAAAGCCTGAAAGGGTTTATCGTGGCATTTATCGGAATTTTTGCCATAGCAGCTTTCTCCCAATTCATATGCAGTCTGGAACCATTCAAAACAGCGGGTCTTGAGTCTGTTTTCTTTTCGGTTGCTTTTGGCTTACTGATACGGAATACGATCGGATTACCCAAATGGTTGTCACCGGCTGTTAGAAGCGAGTACTATATAAAGATCGGGCTGGTGCTGCTGGGAACATCGGTACTTTTTGCCGAGATCTTAAAAGCCGGCGCCCTGGGAATCATACAGGGAACAGTAGTGGTCTTCACTGTCTGGTATTTCACTTTCTGGCTGGCCAGGAAACTAAAGGTAGACAAGGAAATGGGCGTAATGCTGGCCAGTGCGGTTTCCATCTGCGGGGTTTCCGCCGCCATCGCTACCTGCGGAGCGATCAAAGGAGACAGTAAAAAGTTATCGTTTGTGGTATCTATTGTCCTGGTAGTAGCCATTCCCATGATGTACCTGATGCCGATCCTTGCCAAATGGATGGGACTATCCCAGGAAGTTGCAGGAGCCTGGCTGGGTGGTACTATCGATACAACGGGAGCTGTGGTGGCATCGGGCAAATTCCTGGGCGAAGTAGCGGAAACTTATAGCGTGATCATCAAATCCTCCCAGAATGTTTTGTTGGGAGTGGCCGCTTTTATTATCTCCATATACTGGTCATTACGCGGCACCAATCAGAAAGAGCGTCCTACACCTAAAGTGCTTTGGGACCGTTTTCCTAAATTTGTGATCGGATTTGTCCTGGCATCCCTTATTTTTAGTTTCTTTTTCCCGGTGGAACAGGCAAAAGAATTAGGTTCACTGGCAAAAGGGATGAGAGAGGTGATGTTTTCCATCGCTTTCGTGTGCATCGGCCTTGAAACCGATTTCCGGTTCATTTTTAAACGGGAAAACTATAAGAACATCAAAACATTCCTGATTGCGCAAGGATTTAATATCATTGTTACATTGATCATGGCCATGATACTGTTCGGCTGGATTGCCGGGTAAATAATAAATAATCAGTAATACAAACTGATCAATGTAAATATAAAAATCAAAAATCGTTGAAAGTACACGATTATAGGCTTTATTGAATTAACATATTATCTACTTACCGGATTTAATTAAAAAACCATCACTAAGAAGTACAGCATTGCTATTAATATAATATAATCCAATACCATTGATGTATTGGAATTACAAAGGGATTGAATAAGATTTTACCGAAATAGATCCTTAATGAAAGTTTTATTATTAAATTCCATTTCATTTTTATATTTTTGGGGCAGCATCATTAATATAATAAAAATGAAATACTCATGTATTTCATCAATACTTATGGCATATTACGTGCTGCCTCTTAAAGGTAACAATCCATAATAGAAGAAAAGTTGTGTCCTGTAAAATCCGGAGGTTTAGATATACAATAAAAAGAAAAGCTTTTTCTTTCTTTATACGTCTTTACTTTCACCTGTAAATGTTGAATATTATCATATCTGACAATCATAAAAATAATTGCATACAGATGAATAAATATTGGTACCTGATCATTTTGATAATAATTTTATACCCATTGCGCATAAACGGGCAGAAGACCTATTTTATATCGAACAGCGGAATGAGATTCGAAGCTGAAATAATTAATGCCGGAGATATTTCAAATGGAAAATTTTGTAGAGTTAAATCTGGAGAAAAAACAATCATGGAATATACGCCATATCAGGTAAATGAATATATGTTAGAATATGGTCAAATATATAAATCATATCCAATTGTATTAAAAGATACCGCTTCAAGATATTTCATAGAAATATTGTCCCAGGGTAAAATCAATCTATATTATTTGAAAATCAAAAGAGGAGTAACGAAATTTTACATAAATGAGAATGACAGTTCAGAGTTAACCGAAATACCTCAAAAAGATATTCACACTTTTTTAAGTGATTATATTAATATTAAGGATTGTCCACAAGCACTTGATAATTCCTCGTATCTTAAATATAAAAAGGGAAACCTTGAGAGATTTTTCCAAGATTATAATAATTGCAATATTCGTCCGTTTCCAAAATTCCATTATGGTATAATGGTCGGTGTAGCAGCAACTCGCCTATCGACCATAAAAGTGAGTGGCAATTATTCAACACCAAAATATAATGATTGGAGTATTTCCGTTGGCATTTTTATAGATGCTCCAATGGGTTTCACTAATTTCTCTTTTCACCCTGAAATATATTATAAACGAACAAGTATTTCAAAAATATTCGAAAATGAAAATACAAAAAATGATATTGTAATTGATTATTCTTCAATAAATATCCCATTATTATTCAGGTATAGTTTTTTGAATAACAAAACGTTCCCATATATTCAAGTTGGCCCAATTTATTCCCGCACGATAAAAAATAAAAGTATTTTATATGAATATGCACAAACTAGCGATGAGACCTTTACGAATTCTGTAAAGTTAAAACAAGAAAATTTAGGTGGTTTTTCAATAGGCTGTGGAATAATTTCAAATATAGGCTCTAAATACAAATGGTTTGGTGAAATGCGCTACAGTAAACTTTATAATTTGAATGTAAAAGATGGAAGCAAAATAACACTTTTCGATCAACTCAATCAACTCAATAATTTTAATGAAATTATTATGGGTATAGGCTTTATGTTTTAAGTAATGTAAATGAATCATTTACATTAGTATTATATATCTCGTAAAGAGAACAAATTTCCAGAATAATTCTTATTGATACGACACCAAAAGTGATGATAGATAAAAAACAACCTGAATAAAAACATACAATAATCATTTATCAAATTGCCAAATATTATGTTGCGTAAAATTTTAAACTACGCAACATAATATTTTAATTTTCGACTTCAGGTTAAGCTATCTGACAGATCTAAAACTCAAATTCTGCTACCTTGACCAATCCGCTTGCGGATCTTTTCATTTCTTTTGACATCTGGAGGCATACCACTTTTCTTTCTTCCCGGTTACCCGAGTAATGGGTAAATATCTCCAGCATAATGGTAGAAGGTCCTTCCGCCTTTACCTGACTATCGCCGAAATAGTTGACAAACACTTCATATGTTCCTTTCACTGCCTTTTTCAGCAGGAATTGTTCCGGTCCGTATCCCTGTGTGATATCCTGGCTGATACGTCCGCCAATGGCTGTTTGCCGGTGGCTGTAATAGCAGGTTTCCCCGTTCGGGTCTTTCACATGCAGGTCAATATCCGTATTGTTCATGTTCCAGTTCATCACTACCCGTATGTCAACAGGCATTGCCTTGATCAGCCGGCCATCTATGCCGGATATATCCAACCGGTTTTTTGCTGCCAGCCGGTTCAGTTCGGTCACCACCACTTCTTCTATCCCTGCGCTACGTGTATTGATATTTCTGTTATAGGATTGCGTCAATACGGAATATAATGCTTCCAGCGCTTCCTGGTTTTTTCCGCCATCAGCCAGGGCAAGGGCATGATCACGATAGCTTTGCGGTTCCATGGGACGCCATTGGATCACCTTTTTACAAACAAAGGCCTCGAGGTCATATGCTCCGTATTCTTTAAAACGATAACCCAGCAACCGGAACAATGATGCATTCTCTATATCCAGGTCAGCAATGGAGGTCAATATCCTGAATGCTTTTTCACGGTCATTCAGGCTGAAAAACCAGTCTGCCATATCAAAATAAAAAGTGGGCGTATGGATGTATTCCGGACGGATCTTTAGATATATCGCATAATCAGCCTCAACTTTTCCGGTCAGTGTTTTTGTGTATTCCTTGTCCTGTTTGAGCGGCACCAGACGGATCTGCGGCTGTGAAAATTTTGATTCCCGGGTCAACTCCTTCTCTTTTTTATCTGCACGTCTTTCGGATTGCATGACAGATGCAGCCTGTACACTGCGTTGTCTGGCAAGAACAGGTGCTGACACCTCTTCCATTGCTTCATATTCAACCACGTCCAATATCAACATATCATCTGATACACTCATCACAACAGGAGGTGATGACGGTGGGGCAATATTTTTATCCGGCTGCGGATATTTCGGTTTTTGTTGTGTGAAATCTTTCTCCCACCACTGTTTCAGGTTTTCCGCCGCATTAACGGCCGCACTGAGAAGGCTTCCTTCCCTTGCGGATATTTCATCGTCCTGCATTTTCTTCCAACGCAGATATTCACTATGTAATTCTGCAGGAGGGACAATATTATAGGTAATATAATCCTGTAATGTTTCCAGAACAATTAATGATGTATTCCGCGTCACGATCCCGAATTGCTGTCCGATCGCCGTCAGTTCCTCTTTATTCTTTTCATAACACAGATCCAGTTCATTGATCTTTTTCTGTGCCCAGACACGGTATACATTACCCTGTGTCAATGCATCCCCGGATTGAAGTTTGACCTTCATCCTTGTTTCCACCTTACTCCCATAACCAAATAATAGTGTGATCTCGGCCTGACGGGCATCCAAAATTCCGGCTACGGAAAAATGGCCATGAACAGGTGTAGCTACAGACGGATAAACTTCCCTTACGGAAGCAGGTTTCTCAATTCCAAGGAAATGAAGGGTCTCATTTATGACAGCATTTCTCATTTCCTCCTGCGACAGTGCATTCAGGTTGATAAATTTCCCCCTGGTCTGTGCGGCAATCCATTTCAAGGTGCTGTAATCCGCTTTCGGAGAAGATACAATGCAATGAATAGGACGGCCGGTATTGGATCTTCTTAAGTCGAGTTCCATCGGGCGTTCAGGCTGGATCTTACGCCTGGTGAATCCAGGGATAAGGAAATCCCCATCACTAAGTGTAGACAGGCCGTCTGAAAACAACAAAAATTCGCCGGAAGAGATCTTATCCAGGTCAATTGCGCTGTAATCTGTTCCTCCGTCATAATCCAATGATTCTATTTTTTTCTGCAATCCGGACCAATCCCCATTACTGATCTTATAGGTTCCTCCATCAATAAAACGGTTGTTCAGTAAAAAAAGGGAGATCGTCAGATCCTTTTTTTCCCGGATAATGAGGTCCAACAATTCCAGTTCACTCTGGATATCCCTCTGTAATCCGCTCAATGAAGCATCCCAGACGATACCCAGATGATCACTCCATACTTTTTTCCTGATCTCCGTTTTGGGGAATCCTGAGGCCATGAAGTAATAACTGCCCGATGCGGATTGCATGACTACCTGCGGGATATCCGACATAACAGGCAATGAAAAAGCAAGGGACCGTGAAGGCTGGTAATTTTTCCTGCTGAAAGTAGCGACAAAGTTATTGCCCTGCTCATCAAAAACCAAACCGCCGGACAATCCCCCATCCGTCTTTGGCTTTGCCTTGCTCTGCCATACGATCGCTTTCAGAGAGAACTGATCAATCGCTTCCCGGTAATCCATAGGCAAACGATAGTGTAATGAACCGTTTTCCACAGCCAGTTCCTGCTCATAAGCAATGGAGATCGTCCGTATACCGTTGGAGGGGATCGGATAGATACGGGTCCGGAAATTATTCCCTTCCACCCGCTCAAGTAATCCGGGATCTACACGCCTCTGCTCTATTTCTTCAAATACCTGAGTCGCTTTAGCTTTTTCTACCGGAACGGCCTCCCTCATCTTTCCGTTGATATCAAGGGCATAATGACTCACTGTAACACCATCCGGAAGAGGGAACAACAATTCACCCTCCAGGATTTTCCCTGTCCGGTTTTTAAAGGTCATGGTAAACTTTGTGGAAGCAATGTTACCGGTAACATCCACCCGGACATCCAGTGACTGCAGGTAAACTTCCTTGTTCTCCTTTTTCCCGTTTACATTCAATATGGGCATCTGTGCGTTTATAGACGATGTGGCCATCAAAGCGCCTATCATCAGTCCGAAAAAATAATGGTTCATGGCTTTCATTTTATGGTTTATCTTATAGATTCATTTAAAGATAGAATTCCATAAATCTGTCTGATTTTTTATATTTTTCCTCAAATAGCGCTTTTTATAGCTGATTGTTTGTATTTATAAATGGTAAAACATACTTTTGCATACTGATCAGTATGTTTTATTGAAATAAAAAACATGACTTCTAAAAGTGAAGATACACGCGAACATATACTGACCGTTGCTTTTGATATGTTCATGCAGAAGGGCTATAAGGGAGTAACCATGAGTGATCTGGAAAGAATGACCGGTTTGACCAAAGGGGCTTTTTATCACTATTTTAAAGATAAAGCGAAAATATTTTCCGCTGCCCTCTCGGAGAAATTCGGAAAAATGGAATTCCGTCCTGATAGTCAATGGTTGAAGGACGTTTCTTTGCATGACTTTATAGAAGCCTATGTTACCTATCTCGGAAAAGTGATCCATTATTTTCATCATCTGCAGATCAATTACGCCGACCTGCAGTTTTCCAATATTGTTTTGGATGCCATCAGATTTATTCCTGATTTTAAAGAAAACGTAAAAAGGCGTTCCTCGGAAGAAATCACGATGTGGGAACGTGTTATTTTCAGGGCAAAGGAGAATAATGAGATCAAAAGCGATCTGGAAACCACAGTGTTATCATATACTTTCTTAAGTCTTTCCCATTCCGTACAAAAGAGCATTCAGACCGGAAAATCGGGAGAGCATGCCCTGAGTATTATCCGTCTGCAATTTGAACAATTGTACCACCTGATAAAAACATCCTGAACAAACATACCATTTAGCATGTTAATGCTTATATCTATCTGAATAAAGTCAACATTAAAACATATAGTATATCACCTATTCGCCAATCACACCACATGAAATGTTCATGCACTGAGGTGCACCAACCATATTGATGATGTATGAACATTCCATCTGACCTTAAAAATAAAATTATAAACAGATGAAAATATCCCGCGTCGCATTTTTCCTGATATTCATTTCAACCGTTGCCTATCCCTGGGAAATATCATCCCCCGAAAATGATACATATCCGAATGAAAAGCGCCTGTTCCATGTAGAAAGAAGCCTGAACAGGAATATCGTCTGTTATGATATCAATATTAGTGAAAGCGGGGAACTGAATACATTGGAACCTATGACGGTTTACTGGATCGACCGGGAAAAATATCCGGGTCAGTCGACCGGATTAAATTATATCCAAAAAAAACTGGCTTTTGGATATGAAATAGACCTGAATTCGGAAAACGGGGTAACTATCAAGTTAAATGCGATAAAAAACAGGAAAGTTTATATCGAAAAGGATGAATTTTCCAAATATTACTGTAAAACGAACATCAATAACCAATTATCCATTTTAAACAAAATATACGTCAAAGTACGTCCTTCTAATTCCCTGGACGTCGAATACATCGATTTATCCGGGATCAATCCGGATAATGGAAGCTCTGTGTCGGAGCGAATTTATAAAAAATGAGATCGTTGAAACATTGGTTATTTCTCTTAGGTGTATTCTGGATACCTATTTTATCGGCACAGGTAACTAACCGTATTCAAGGTGTGGTTACTGATGCTGTTACCGGTGAAGTATTACCCTATGCCAATGTAGCCGTACTACCGGGAGATCTTTTCCTGGGAACCATTACCGGAAAAAACGGATCGTACCTGCTCGAATATACCGCCCAGGCAGAAAGTATTGTTTTTTCCTTTGTCGGTTATGAATCACAGACTGTAAAAATAGCTTCCATCCAAACCGGAAAACTGAATATCCAATTGAAACCGTTATCCACTGAAATTGAGGAAGCGGTGGTCTCTGCCAGACGGATACGTTACAAGAGAAGAGGAAATCCGGCTGTAGAACTAATGCGCAAAGTTGTTGCCAACAAAGATAACAACCGCATGGAATCACGTGACCATTATGCGTATGAGCGGTATGAAAAAGTTCAATTATCGCTCAATGAACTGAATGACAGCATTAAAAATGGAATGTTATTCAGGAAATTTCCATTCCTGACCAGCTACCTGGATACTTCAAAAACAGGACTCCTTTCATTACCTGTATTTTTGAGGGAAAATATTTCCGAACATTATTTCCGGAAATCACCCAGATCCTCCAAAGAAATCCTGAAGGGTTCCCGTATGGCTGACTTTAATGAACTGATCGAAAAAGAATCCATTGGTGTTTTTCTGGATGGCCTGGTTGGAAAATCGAATATCTATGATTCTAAGATCATGATCCTGGAAAATGAATATATCAGTCCGGTATCCTCATTAGCGATCACTTTTTATCATTTCCATATTTTGGATACGGTAGCTATTGGCGGTACATCCTGTATCAATTTGTCTGTTTATCCGAGTAATCCCCAGGATTTCGGTTTCAGGGGCAATCTTTATATCACCAATGACAGCATGTATGCGTTGAAACGGGCCGAACTGGCATTCACAAAAAATGCCACAGTCAATTTTGTCAATGACTTCTCACTGATACAGGAATATACGCTGATCGACAGTACATGGTGCCTGACCCTGGATGAAGCGGTAATTGATTTCGGCCTTACCAAAAACAGGAGTCTTGTGCTGGGAAAACGAAGCAATACATATACCAATTACCGTTTCGATTCCCACATTCCGGAAACGGTTCTTTCGGGAATCAATAATATAGAAAAAGCCATCGGTTATGATATACTGGATGACGGGTACTGGAAAGAAAATCGTCCGATAGCACTGAGTCGCTCCGAACAGGGCGTATACGACATGGTCGCGGATATGAAGAAAGACCGGTTGTTCAAACATGCACTCAATCTTACCGGGATCATTTATTCCGGATATATCAGTGTGGGTCCGGTAGACCTGGGCCCCATAGAAACCTTCCTCAGTTTCAATGACGTGGAAGGAGCACGTGTCCGCCTGGGAGGAAAAACCAATACCAACTTCAACCGCCATCTTTTCCTGGAAGGATTTGCCGCCTATGGGTTTAAAGACCAACGGTTCAAATATCGTTTAGGTGCGATGTATTCATTCAATGAACGAAAGATCCATCCCTGGGAATACCCGATGGATCTCCTTCATATATCCTATGAAGACAATATCATGACACCCGGCCAGTTTTTCATGTTCGGCAGCGGAGACCGTCTTCTCCTGTCGTTTTACCGGGGAAATGCACAAAAAATGGTATATCACAGGACATTCAACATCAAATACGATAAAGAATATGCCAGCGGATTCTCCTTTCAGCCTTCGTTTACACGACGGGAAGAAAAACCTGCCGGAGACCTGGCTTTCACCAACGAATCCGGAACTGTCAAGAGCGTCATTACTTCCCAGTTAGGGCTCAAATTGAGGTTTGCTCCTAATGAAAGGTTTTATCAGGTACAACAGAACAGGTATTCGCTGAACCATACCAACCCTGTCTTTACCGTTAATTACTCCTATGGTATGAAAGGAGTCTGGGATGGAGACTATGAATTTCACCGGCTGGAATTAGGCATAGACAAACGCAGCTGGTTCTCAAGTTTCGGCTTTGCAGACACCTGGATCAAAGCAGGTAAAATATGGGGAACGGTACCCTTCCCCCTCCTGGTGATCCATCAGGCCAACCAGAATTATTCCTATCAGGACAGGGCTTTCAATATGATGAATTACATGGAATTTGTGAGTGATACCTATGCGCAGATCAACTTTTCATACTGTTTCAACGGCTGGATATTTAACCGGATACCCCTCATCAAAAAACTGAAATGGCGGGAATTTATTTCATTCAATGCTCTGTGGGGAAATTTATCGGACCGGAACCATCCGGATCATCATCCCGAATTATTACATTTTTCAGTGAATGAATCGGGCATACCTACCATGTACTCGTTGGAAAATAAACCGTATATGGAAGCCGGTATCGCTATCGATAATATTTTTAAAATCATACGGATCGACCTGATCAAACGTCTGAATTACCTGAATCACCCGGATATTCCGGAATGGGGTATCAGGTTCAGGTTGCGGTTTTTATTTTAGGATGGTATATCCACCGAATGATATTCCGGGAGATTAGAAATAAAATATTATCTTTGAAAAGAATTTTTATATACAATAAGCTATGATAGGATATATTATTTTAGGAGTGGTGGTACTGTTGGTGATAGTGATTATATCCAAGTACAACACCTTAGTTAAGTTAAGAAACAATCGTGAAAATGCTTTTGCCGACATAGATGTCCAACTGAAACAGAGACACGATCTGATCCCCCAGCTGGTATCCACAGTAAAAGGATATGCCTCCCATGAAAAAGAAACCCTTGACAGGGTGATCAGCGCCCGTAACGGAGCCATCAATGCCAAAACCATTGATGACAAGATCGCTGCAGAAGGCGTCCTGACCTCTGCCCTTTCCGGTTTAAAGGTAACACTGGAAGCATACCCCGACCTGAAAGCAAACACTAATTTTCTCCAGCTACAGGAGGAAATCTCAGATATTGAAAATAAACTGGCTTCCGTAAGGCGTTATTTCAATTCGGCCACCAAGGAACTGAACAATGCGGTGGAAAGTTTCCCATCCAATATTGTTGCAGGTATGTTCGGATTCCATAAAGAGATCATGTTTGACCTGGGAACAGAACGTGCTAATCTTGAACAGGCTCCCCAGATAAATTTTTAAACTATGCAATATGTCGGGATACAAACACAACAGACCCGGAATAATATTCGATCCATTGTGTTACTGGTTCTTTTTCCCTGTCTGGTCGTAGTACTTACTTTCCTGTTTTCATACCTGGTGAACCTGGTGTCTTATTCCGGTAATGAAAATTACAATATCTGGGACCAGACATGGGCCATCACCCTGCATTACATTCCGTATGTGATCGGAGGTGTCCTGATTTGGTTCCTTATCGCCTATTTTGCGAATACCAGTATCATCAATTCGGCTACCGGGGCGCATTCACTGGAGCGCAAGGACAACAAACGGGTGTATAACCTGGTGGAAAACCTTTGTATATCGAAAGGAATGAAAATGCCCCAAGTACAGGTAATCGAGGATGATTCACTAAATGCATACGCCAGTGGTATCAATGATAAAACCTATACGGTCACCTTATCCCGGGGTATCATCAATAAGCTCGATGATGACGAACTGGAAGCCGTTATCGCGCATGAACTTTCGCACATACGTAACAGGGATGTCCGGTTATTGATCGTTTCCATCGTCTTCGTGGGGATTTTTGCCATGTTGTCCGAACTGGCTATCCGGATCGCTTTCACATCCGGCCGCAGGAGCAGCAACAACAAAAATAACGGGGCCATCTTTTTCCTGATCGCATTCCTGGTGGCCATTGTCGGTTATTTCTTTGCGAGCCTGATGCGTTTTGCCATTTCCCGCAAACGTGAATATCTGGCTGATGCCGGGGCGGCAGAAATGACAAGAAATCCGAAAGCACTGGCCAATGCCCTCCGGAAAATATCCAATGATCCGGATATCGAAGGGATCACACGCGATGATGTGGCACAACTGTTCATTGAGCATCCGAAGAAAAAAGCAAAGAATGCATTCAGCGGACTGACCGGCTTATTTGCGACACATCCCCCCATCCAGAAAAGAATACAGGTACTCGAACAGTTCTGATCCTCCAACCGGACCAAAATACTTATTCGTAAAATAACGAATTTCTATATTGAAACGCGTTATTTTATGAATCTTATCTTCAAAAGATCGTCTAACTAGCTTTACTCCTGTAATCATTCATATTGGTCATTTCCGCTAATATTTCGGATATAAACAAGATAATTGTATTTTGAACCAGATGGGTTGTACATCCAGTCACTATTTACTGTTTCCCTCTTTGTTGCGTATTTTACTCACGACTATTCCCGAAAAAACAGCTCTGGTAAAAAGACAGGAATATCCTACCATAATAAGCTATTTTTCAACATCTTGTATGAAAAAGACTTCTCTGTAATACTATAATAATTACTTTTTCATATAAATGTATTCTTTATGGGAACTCAATTCCAGGTTATTATCTGAATCGATTATCTGATTTTTTCAAACAGGCAATATCATTCAGACTGATAATTCACTATATGTTTAAAAGCAGCGTCTTCTCCGAATACATATACATCATCTGTGTAGATTTCAAAAGGTTCCTCTCCTTTCCACGGATCTCCCTTATATGCCCCTACTTTAAAGTAGGGACCTTTTCCTTCATCCGCCCAGTATGTTGCCTGCTTTTTTATATCCACTGTTTTTTTCCCATTCCACCATATTTTTACAAATCCGTCATTTTCTTCAGTCCATTTTACATGAACAATAATTGTATGCCATTTCTTCGGCTCCATCATTCCTATTAAATGATGTGTGCAGGTAATGTCTGCATCTTTGGTTGGCCTTTGAAAAGTAAACATGACAGAGCCGTCTCCTTCGAGCCTGATATCAGAGCCAACACCACGGCATCCTTTACGGAAATCCCGTTTTGTCGGATATGTCGGAAATTGTGCGATAAGACAACCATTCCCCCTGTTCTCCGGCCAATAGTAACTAACTTTATACCACCTAGTATCTCCAATCTCAGCACGTCCCGTGCTATTGACTTTTAATTCGGCACGTTCGTCACAATTCCACAATACATGGTGTAGGGATTTACCACTCTTTCCGGGACTGTCTTTGAATACGATCTTCTCACTGGCACAATCATGACACTCTTTACTGTGACATTCCCGTTGCGAACCTTTCATATCACCTTCATCAAATGTATTGAAATAGAGAGGGGAAACATTTTGTGAATGAATTATTCCAAGACTGAACGAACAAAATATAACAAACAAACAGAAATATTTGATTTTCATAATCTTCATTATTAATTTATTATACAATTTATTCCACTAATCGGAACTCTTTTGCCTGTACGGTTTTCCGGGTTCCGGATATTTGCATTTTGCATCATCCAGCACCAATATCCAGTCGGTCAGTTCTCCCGGCTCGGGGGAAATATATTTCCGTTCTTTCCGGTCATTGTTAAATGTCTCTATTTTTGTAGCTTTTCCGTTACGCGGATTATACCACCAGGCATTTATTTTTTCTCCTTTGATCACCTCTGTCTGTACAGTAAATTCACGTCCTACCGGGACATAAATCATAGCATAAGTTCCGGCTTCATCCCGTGTGGCAACAAAACGGTAACGTCCCTCTCCGGGAACAGAAGTAGCCACCTTGTCGGTCACAATAATATTGGGATCGGGTATTCTTGTTAAAAATGGCCTTGATTCTATTAACAAACGGCCATACACCATTTGTACTGCTCCCGGTTGGTGAATGGCTTTTTGCCACGGCAGGAGCGGATTATTAACCGGATTGCGTTTCTTTTCAGGATCATACATTTGCCATACGGAATGGTGACCATAAGTATGCCCGAACGCACCGCTAAACAGGTTCCAGTATAACGGGCGCCGTACGTCTGCAGCGACAGAATGTCCCAAACGGGCCGCATTAAAAGACAAGGGATGATCTTCATACAGAGGTTCTCCGTCAATGACCGGTTTAACAGGCTGTTTTCCGTAATCATTATAAGTATTTACATAAACATTGGTAAAATCCGTATTATGTCCATTCTGACGCATATTGAAATCTAACCAGGAGTCATTGTGAAACCATTGGGAAGAACCTCTACCGCCGCTTGGATGAAAAGTTATCAGGTGTATTCCGCTATCCCCTTCTTTTATTCCCTTTGCCATTGCCTGTATGATCTCACGTTGCCGGTCATTATCAATGTTCCGGTCACCTCCCAGGATCCATATAATTCGCTTGTCTTTATATCTCTCCCCGAGAAATTTTCCGTAAGTAAAAGCATTTTGCGGATTGAAGAGGATTACTTTTTCATCATGCCAGTAACGTCCCCAGGTAGGCAGGAAACCAATGTACATTCCAAGCTCATTTGCTTTATTTACGATATAATCGACATGATCCCAATAGTCATTATCCGCTCCCTCTTTAATGGCAGGTCGTGAAGGGTCTATATCAATAAAAGGGAGATACCCATAAGGATTGGGCTCTTTATGTCCATCCAACTCGGCCAATGCTACCGCCTGAATTACCGTGTATCCTTTTTTTGCACGGTCTTCCAGATAAACACCGGCATCTTCCCTATCCAGACGATGAAATAACTCCCAGGCCGTATCACCCAGATAAAAAAACGGGACTCCGCTTTCATGTTGCAGAAAACGCCTGTTGTCAGACACTTTAAGCATCCCCTGTGAAAAATCTACAGGTTTCCCTTTCCATTGTCCATAACTAGTATACACTGTCATTACAAGTACACTGACTAAAAAAATGTTTTTTCTATTCATAGCAATTAATTTTAATAATTATAATGATTTACGGTATGCTACATAAGAAGGGTTGGGAATTTGTTGTATTCTCCTCTGTTTTATCAGTTTGGCTGCCTGTACTCCCATGAGGGCGAAATCAGTGGAGATCGTGGTGATTCCCCCTGCCAATACTTCTTTTAAAGGTGTATCATCAAAACTCAGTAAACCAATATCTTTTCCTATTTTGAGTTTTTTATGGTCTGCTGATTTGATCACTTCGGCCAGATCCCTGTCGGAAATAGCCATATAGCAGGTTCCCTTTGATAAATCCGAGAAAATAAAATTCTGTGAAATTTGTAAGGGTATTTT
Source organism: Bacteroidales bacterium (assembly GCA_031275285.1). Taxonomy (NCBI): domain Bacteria; kingdom Pseudomonadati; phylum Bacteroidota; class Bacteroidia; order Bacteroidales; species Bacteroidales bacterium. Next base: position 47,221 of record JAISOY010000154.1, read on the forward strand.
AAAATCATATGCGAAACGCCTGATTCCATCAATAAGGGAATCAGGCATAAACTGGAACCGGTCATTATAGATAACTGTAAGCGAGGTATATTTTTTTAAACTTTTCAATAATGAATGCAATCCTTTATAAACATCATCATTAAAGTCCTGATATACTGCTGCATATTCCTTTCCTAATGAGTTAGGAAAAGCATCAAGCAACAGTAATTTATGAGGAGGGATCATTTTTATACAATCCGTTACATCCTTATTAAAATGAGGCATCAACACAAAAAAACCATAATCTTTTTCATAGGTTTCTATCAGGGAACGAAAGAGTTGTTCATTATAATAATGGAAAGCAATATCTGTTTCGTAGTTTTTCCCTAACCCGGATAACAAAGAACGATAAAGTGTTTCTTTATATTGATTCATTGCATCGAAAAATATAAAAATCTTTAACTTATTATTCGTTTTGTAAGAGGTTATATAATATCCTTTCCCAGGTTGCGAACTTATAATACCTTTATCCTGTAATGAACGATAAGTAGCTAAAACAGTATCACGGGAAACGGAAAACATCTTATTGGCCTCACTGACAGATGGTAACCGCGATCCAAGTGTACATTCTCTTTTTTGAATAATATCAATCAGATATTCCTCCAACTGAATCCATTTTAATTTCCTGGATTTATCATTAACGATAAAATTGAATTTAAACATTTACTAATGAGTAATTTAATAAAAAACCATTATGATGCGTTATGATACAAATCTACAATAAAATATTAATTATAAAGCCCCGAATCATCATTTTTTTGATTTCTTAAAATGAAAAAATCAGCTGCCAGAAATATACTTCTTGAAAGCGATTGTTCATTTTTCCGGCTGAAATAATAAAGATGGGAAAACGTCTTTCAAAAGAATTAAGGCGGCATCAATTAAAAAGTAATAGTTAATTCAGATGGATTTTCCGTTCCGGCTTTGGCATAAAGCTAAAAGCGTCCACATAGTTATTATGGACACTTTTCTGTATGATATTGGATCACTTCTTTATCTAACAGGTTCAATCCTGAAGGAATAATTCAATGGTGTATTGACAGGGATCATATATTCAGGCAATGTACGCGGGCCGCAACTGGCGTTTCCCACTCCTTCCTGAATACAGTCCAGATTCAGATAAACCTCCGGTTTACGGATCTCATCCAGCATGAAATCATGCCGGGCATCCCAAAGTTCCTGATCGGTAAAATGTAATGCACTGAAATTCAACCTGTCTTTTGATGTAATTTTAATGCCTGCTCCATAATTGTCTGTCAAGGTGATCCACCGCACATCTTCCCTGTTTCCCATACTCTGGGAGCGGACATAATGTTCTTCTTCCATCTCTTTTACGGTCTTAGAATACCGGCCCAGCAAGGCGCCCGTTTTCCTGTCAGAATAATTTTCATGCGGGCCGCGACCATACCAGGTTATATTTTCCAGAAACGGATTCAAAGCCATCTGTAATCCCAGCCGGTGTATGGTAATACTACTGAAAGGGGCCGTCTCAAATTCAGTATCTACATCTATAACACCATTGGCATAGATCGTGTATTTGACCTTACAACTGACCGACGGCGCATTTTCTTTCTGTGGCCTTCCATGAAATCCATAAGATATTTCAACAAACTTCTTGTTTTCATCCAACCTATAGCCAAATAAAAGCGAAGGCCGATCATCAAAAGTAAACGGATAATATTTCTGATCGGCATATTTATCATTATTGATGCTTCGGTACCAGTTCAATGCCAATCCCTGTCCATCATGGATCAATTCCCTGTCACTGTATTTCAATGAAGTCATTATCTTGGCTTCTGTGTCAAAAACGATGCTGAAGCCCCTTCCGTTGATCTGCAGGTCTTTCCCCTGTGTGGTCAAATTAATGGAAGGTACATTATGTAAAGATACAGGGGCGATAGCAGGCCTTCTAGTTAAAGCCAACTGTTCCGAAGCAACGATATGCCCCTTTTCGGCCCACCGGGTATCTTCTTTCAATGAAAAATAAAGATTCAGGAAATATTCTTTAGATTCCTTCAACTCCCGGTTGATGGGAAGAGTAAGCACAGTCTTCTGATTGGGCAACAGATCCAGTGGGGCTTCCTCTCCTTTCGCAAATAATATTCCATCTTCCAGAATTTCCCAGGAAATATTGAATTCGTTCAGGTTCAGGAAATCATAACGGTTCTCTATCTCAATCTTTCCTTCTGCCAGATCTGCCGGACGGATTTTAATATATTGGTATACTTTTTTGACTTCTTTCAGCTTTGCCGTGATTCTTCTGTCGGGTGTCGTAAGTCCGTTACAGACAAAATCCAGATCATTCGGCTGGTCTCCGAAATCCCCGCCATAATAATAACGGTCCTGGGGTCCGCCATACTTGTTAATGGCCTGATCCACCCAATCCCAGATACATCCCCCGATCATCCTCTGTGAATGATTTTCAATGTAATCCCAGTATTCGGCAAGGTTTCCCACTGCATTACCCATAGCATGCGCATATTCGCACAGGAAGTAGGGCTTATCGGATTCCTGTTGGTCAAACCGGGACATCCCTTCTACCGAAGGATACATATGCGAGTCGATATCGACCACCCTGTTTTTCCCTTCATAATGTACAGGACGTGTCGGATCCAGCTCCTTAGCCCGCTGGTACATTACATCAAAGTTATCCCCACTGCCTCCTTCGTTCCCTAAAGACCAGAAAATAACCGAAGGATGGTTTTTATCACGTTCGACCACCCGTTCGATACGGTCCACAAATGCAGGTATCCAGGTAGGATTATTAGAAATGGAATGGTTCCCATGATTCTCCAGATCGGCTTCATCCATGACATATAGGCCATAATAATCGAACATGGCATACATTTTCGGACTGTTCGGATAATGACTGGTACGAATGGTATTGATATTGAATTGCTTCATCATCAATACATCCTGGAGCATCGATGCCACATCCACGGCACGTCCCAGTTGAGGATGTGTATCATGCCGGTTGGTGCCTTTGAAAAATATCTGTTCATTATTGATATAGACCCGTTTATTTTTTATCTCGATCTTACGGAACCCGAATTTGGATGACATGGCTTCCGTTACTTTTCCGTTCCGGTCTTTTAAAGACACGATCACGCTGTACAAATACGGTTGTTCCGCTGACCATAAGAAAGGTTGTTTGATATTCGCCTGCAGCTCAAAAGCCTGTTCCAGTTTTCCTTTGATAGACGGAATAGCTTGTGCCATTGTAGTAACCTCCTTTCCATCCTGATCCAGCAACACGACATCCAGTGTCGCTGCCTGTGCTGCTTTTTTATCATTGTTTCGTACTGATGCTTTGACAGAGAACAGTGCCGAAGAATAATCATTCCCTTTAAAGTCGGATTGCAATTGAAAATCACGAACATACAGCTTAGGAACTGCATAAAGGTATACATCCCGGTGTATTCCGCTCAGGCGGAACATATCCTGGTCTTCGATATAGCTGCCGTCTGTCCACCTGTAGACTTCCACCGCCAGCACATTCTCCCCTTTTTTAATATATGGTGTGATATTGAATTCCGCATCATTATTGGCTCCCTGGCTATACCCGACTTTCTTACCATTCACCCACACATACATTCCGCTGTATACCCCGTCAAAATGAAGCATGATCTCTTTTCCGTCCCAATTTTCAGGTATGCTGAAATTCCTTCTGTATGAACCAACAGGGTTAGGCTCTTTTTCATTGGTAAAACCTTTTTCTGGTTGGATCAGCGGCGGATTATTTTTAAACGGATACCTGATATTGGTATATATCGGAGTACCGTACCCGTGCATTTCCCAGTTTGAAGGAACCGGTATCTCCTTCCATGAAGACACGTCATAATTGGCTTTGAAGAAGTTAACAGGTCGCTCGGAGGGCTGTTTTACCCAATGAAATTTCCACATTCCGTTTAATGAGCGGTAAAAGTCGGAAGCCGGCGTTTCCCAAGGCCGGGTGAAATGTTTATCTGCCTTCAGGACTTCAACGGATGGATAAGGAATATATGTGGCATGTCCGGGTTCCTTGTTTACAGCAAAAATCGTTTCATTCTCCCACTCTGCCTTACCGCGTAAAGCCACTTCTTTAGGCACCTTAACCGAAGTTTTTACCAATTGCCATTTTTGCATCGTATCGGGCAACTGGTACACTTTGGCACCTGCCTCATCCTGCTGTACAGCAAGAGTCATCTTACTATTCCGTTGAACAACAGTAAAGTTTCCATCAGCATCTGTCTCCAACTTCCATAACTGGTTGTTGTTATCGGCATTACTTTCCCATTGTATCACAGGATTTCCTTTACCGCGTGCTATATTGGCATTATCAATGCTTTTTTTTACATATGGATTGGAAATAGTATAATACCCATTATCCAGCAATGTAATTTTCCACAGTTGTCCCTTATTTTTCTTGTCCCTGGCTGATATAACGATATTAGCGTCATTATCATTACTTTCCAGATTATCAATAGCCAATCCGGACGGGGTCAATATCTGATACAATACATCCGGATTGATGGATTGTGCTACAGCTTTTAAACTAAAACACAGACTTAATATACATAAAATGCTTTTCAGGTTTAGTATGCTCATTCTGGTTAAATTTATCGGGTTGAAATATTGATTTAATGAAGCGAATTTAATCATTTTACTTTTATTCATAAAAGTCGAATGGTATTTTTTCGAAAAACTGCACTTAAAGAGCAATGGAAAATTAACAATGAATGATGAACTATGAACTTAGCGTCAGCGAGTAATGATGAACTAATCAATAATCAATAAATAATGAACCTCACTTTCTAACTTTATAAACATTCAGACTTTATGAACATTTCTACTTTTTGACTTCTTCAATAAAACTTTGAACTCAGGCGATAACCAGTCTCATGAGCGTCAGCAAGTAATGAAAATCGGATCAATCGTTATTAGTAAAGTAATTAAAATAAGATACAACATTCATTACTCATATTAGTTTTTAGCAGGCTGTATAAAAAACGCACGCCTGCTAAAAAAGCAAACGTGTGTTTTATCAAAAGTAAGCGTACATTTTGTCGCTCGCTCCTAGAGATGTGTATTATAAAAATGAAATTTTGAACTTTGAATTTTGAACTTTGAATTTTAAACTTTAATATGTATTTTGGCATATACTTAGTGCTAATTAAGCAACTGATGCATTTTTACAAGGTATTCCGCACTTAAAATAGCGGTATCTGTAAATACCGACGAACAAACAATATCAATTTTATCGAACGGTGCCCAGCCATAATGGCTGATTTTTTCTTTTATGTACGGGAGAATTATGTCAGCGCTCTGCATGATACCTCCCGACATGACAATTCTTTCGGGATCATATGCATAAATCAGATTGACAATGGTTTCTGCCCAAACATCCATACAATGGTTCCGGACTTTTACCGCCATAGCGTCTCCGGCGCCGGCTTTTTCAAAGATCACTCGGAAATCGACACCTGAGTTTACCCATTCGGCTTTATCGGCTCCTACATATTTGAGTATTTCCTTTAGGTTCCAGGTAGATGACTGGGCCTCGGCACACCCCCTGTTACCACAGTTACATGAGAGTCCGTTCCTGTCGATGATAAAATGTCCGCCCAAGATACCTGCTATGTGGTGGCTTCCTCGTATCACACGACCATCCACAACGGCGGCGGTTCCTAACCCTGTGCCCAGGGTTACCGCTACCAGATTGTCGCAACCTTTTCCGGCACCGTATTGCCACTCCCCGATAAGGGCGCACCGTGCATCATTATCCATCGTCAACGGAAGATTGAAAACGGATTTTGCCCAATGGGTCATATCCATTCCTATCACATCATTGAATTTATCATTAATGACCATGACTTTTTTCGCATCACAATCGACAATCCCGGGGATAGACATCCCAATACCCGATAATTGCGAAACCGTAATATTATGCTCCGATATAAGTTTCATTATGGCCACTTCTATCGGTTTTAATTGCGGTTGGAGTCCCTGTTGCGACATTGCATCAATAGTACATTTCCCGATAACTTTACCATCGTGTACCAATCCTATTTTTATGTTGGTACCGCCAATATCCATTCCTATAGTCAACATACTCATCTTTTTATAATTTTAATTTGATGAATTTATTTTCGAAAGGTTTAAAGTTGGTTTCTTTCAATCCTTTTTGTATCGGTTCTTCAATAGCATTGACGATAAGAAATTCCAATGTTTCTCCTGTACCGTCAACTATTTGCAGTGGTGTTGATTTCCCGTCCAATTCCCTGACATTAATGAGGATATATCCTTCATCCTTTGAAGGTGTCGCCGAGGTCATCAATAAATTGTCACTGTTAAAGCGGAAAGCAGAATAAACTGCCGGTTGATTGTTGGGTTTTCCTTCGGGCATTACCCGTGCATAAAAAGGAATACGCGATGCCCACCCGAATCTGGTTGCCAATGTATTTGAAGTATCATCATCCGAAGTCAGGTAATAATTCCAGCGCAATTCGCCTTCCTGTGAAGCCCGGAAATTGGTAGTCCAGTAATTGTTGGTCACCCATGAATAGACATGCGGAACTTCGTATGTTTTTTTACGTTGGTATTGCCCGGTACAAATTCCTCCCATTTGAAATAAGGGAATCAGGTTACTGCCGACTACAAACTGGGCTTTATTGGTGCGGGCAGCCACAAAGTTCTGTACCGTATTCCAATCAGAGGCAGTACCT
>JAISOY010000155.1 GCA_031275285.1 Bacteroidales bacterium
ATTCTGAATAAGCAATTTGCCAAAGCAGAAAATTACTTATACGGGATTCTCCGCTTGTCCGTATCATTAATTCAGGATCCGGAATACCATATGTGGCCAGATAAGTTGAAAAAATATGCTCAGTGATAGGCATATCCAGTTTACCCGACAACATATCCGACTTCATCCTGTTCACAGCATCTAGTATTTCCCAACGCCCGCTGTAATTCAAAGCCAAAACCAACTTTAATCCACTATTATGTGCTGTTTTTTCTTTGGCATTTTTTAACTGTAAGGATACTTCTTCAGATAAGCCTCCAATATTCCCGATGGATATTAATTGAATATTATTTTTTAAAAGTGTAGGAGTTTCTTCATGAAGGGAAGAGACCAATAAAGACATTAGTGCATCTACTTCCAATTTTGGACGGTTCCAATTCTCAGTTGAAAAAGCATATAGGGTCAAATATTGGATACCTAACTCAGCGGCAGCCTCTACTGTTTCCCGGACTGCACTTACCCCATTTTTATGACCAAATATACGCTGGTTGCCTTTTTCTTTGGCCCACCTGCCATTGCCGTCCATAATCACAGCGATATGTACAGGTAACTTGTCAATATCTATTTTATCCCTATATGTCATTTATAATCAAGTTGCTGCCTATATGCAGGGCATGATGTATTTTTTTCAAAGATACGGAAAGTAACGAAAATACCCGCAAAAGAATACCAATCATTATTGTGTGACCGGGAATAAGAGCCTTCCGGCCCAGGATTCAACACGCCATCCAACTTATCGGTAAAAGTCTTTCTTAACCCCCACTCGCATCCGACCCCGATTCGTGGAGTAATCCGGTATTTATAACCGATTCCAAAGGGTATGGTCAAATGATTTTCAGCTTCTTCCGCTGTTGATGAAACAATAAATGAATACCCTATACCTGCAAAAATATATGGGGTATGCCCTGACTGAAAGCGGTTAACAATGTATCGAAGAAAATTAAATTCATAACCGATTTGTATATCAATAAGGGAGGTGTTAAAACTAGCCCCTCTGTTCTGCTGGAAATCATTATCAAAATCCGAATCATCACCTTTTAGCTTACCATAAAAGATATTGGCACGAAGACAATGATGTTCTGTAAAATTATGCTTCAAAAGCGCGCCAAAAGATAAATCCGGAGCATAAAAATGCTTACGGGGATTAATATCCCCCAGGTAATAAGATGTTCCTCCGAAAAAACCAGCATCAGTATTTGTATAGAACTTTTGTGCTTCTACCAATGAAGAAACAAAAAGGGATAATCCGATACAACAAACAATATATTTGGTTAATTTCAAGATTTCTTTTATAACGTATATTAACTAAAATCAAAAAACGAAACGTAAAATGGTTTCGTTTTATTGTCCGAATGCTATTTTAATATGATACCTACCCATTTATTTGCCTAACGACGACGAGACGTTTTCTTTTTCCCTCCTACAAATTGGATTTTATAAATGGCATGAATGGTGGTAAAATAATATGCATCATTGGATTTTGACCAATCTGTGGTAAAACCGTCGATATAATCGGAGTTAGTGAACCTTCCACCGATCTCAAGCCCCAATGACCACCCTTCTGACACATCTGTCCGTATACCAATCCCAAGGGGAAAAACTAATGCAGTTACTGATTTTTTAAAATATTCTCCACTACAGGGAATAGTCTCACGAGTATTAAAATCGATATAATTATAACAAAATCCGATGCCTGCAAATATATATGGCCGGGTAGTCATTCTATAACTCCTAAGTCCTTTTCTTTTGGCTAAAAGGGAACCGATGGACCCTCTTATCCTTAAAAAATTCCATTCAACCTGCCCGGATAATTCAAGCATAAAAGTGTTAAACGCAAATCCCCGTTCATCTCTTAATGAGCCTCTATCGTCGTCTGACGTCATCCCGGCAAACAGATTTACCTTTCCCGAAAAATGTTCATTGAAATCATTTCTCCCGCCCAGATAAAGCATGGGACGGCTATGACGCAATGTAAGATCCCTTATTCCAGCCCAGTTATCAAGATACGAAGACCCCCCGATATCCCCAAGAACATGGGAGACACCCAATCCAAAATGCACTTCATATGTCTTATAACGTCTATACTGAGCTTCTACAGAATAGCTGAAAAACAAAAGAATAACAACAATTGAAATGTTGATTCTCATCAATACATGTTTTACTTTAAAAGAACAAAAATAAATAAAAGTATCGGATTAAGAAAAAAAAATATCATTATATTCTCAACTCATCATGCCTGGTAAAGTTTTGATTCAGAATCAAACACATAATATCAGGATAAATATAAATTATTATAAATAATCCTTAACAGATCGATTTAATTGTTATTTCATCTATTTTTACGGAAATCAAAATCAACAATCATGAAAAAGAGTATTAAAACAATTATTGTATGTTTTCTTTTTGCTGTTTTTTTTGCATTTCAAATTAATGCATCGATAAAACTCCCTTCATTTTTTAGTGACAACATGGTTTTACAACAACAATCAGAGGTAGCAATCTGGGGTTGGTCGAATCCCAATACGAGTGTAAAGGTTGTTACATCATGGGATAAGAAAAACGTTACTACCAAAAGTGACAAAAACGGATATTGGAAACTGAAATTAAAAACTCCGGTTGCAAGTAAAACGCCTTATGAAATAACTGTTACTTCCGGAACAACCATTACTCTAAAAAATGTACTTATCGGGGAAGTATGGATATGCTCCGGACAATCCAATATGGAAATGCCCATGAAAGGATTCCATGGACAACCGATTGAGGGCGGACCTGAAGCCATTATGAATTCGAGAAATCCCGAAATACGTTGTTTTACGGCACAGAAAGCATCTAAATCCACACCACAGGATGACTGTATCGGTTCGTGGAAAGTTGCAGATATACAAACAGTTCCTGATTTTAGTGCCACTGCATATTTTTTTGGACGCATGATCAATCAGGCGTTAGATGTTCCGGTAGGATTGATTCATACCAGCTGGGGCGGCTCCCGCATTGAAGCCTGGATGCCTCCAGAAGCTTTGAAAGACATTCCTGAAAAAAAAATACCGGTTACAGATGAAGATATAAAAATAAACAACGGGACAGCCACTGTTCTCTACAACGGAATGCTTCATCCATTCATCGGTTATGGTATACGCGGAGCAATATGGTACCAGGGAGAATCCAATAAAGACGAACCTGCTTTATATGTAAAAATGTTCGATAATATGGTGCGTGAATGGAGGAACTTATGGGGAATCGGAGAATTTCCTTTTTATTATTGTCAGATTGCCCCATATAATTATGGAGGGTTAAGCTCCGCTTATATCCGTGAAGCCCAATTTAAATGTATGGAGACACCGAATACAGGCATGGCCGTGCTCATGGATTCTGAAAGTCCGGGATGTATTCATCCCCCGAAAAAGAAGGAAGCCGGAGAACGGTTAGCTCTATGGGCATTGGCAAAAACTTATGGTATGGAAAAGATACATTATAGAAGTCCGGAAGTCCAGTCATTTGATATAGAAGGGAGGGTGATCATTCTGACATTTAATAATGCCAATCTTGGCTTAACTTCTCATGGGAAAGAAATACTTAATTTCAGTGTAGCTGGAAAGAACAAACATTTTCATCCGGCTAAAGCTGCCATTTCCGGCAATAAAATATTTATATTCTCTCCAAACGTTGCAGAACCAGTCGCCGTCCGTTATTGTTTTGACAACCTCTCCGCTACTGAAATATTTACTATAGAAGGTAATTTACCAATATCATCATTTCGGACCGATGAATGGTAAGATCAAGATAAAAAAATACGGTAGGGGAAAATCCTACCGTATTTTTTATATCGTATAATGAACATACTTATTCTTTTGATGAAAAAAGCTTGGTAAACCAAAACTTCGTTTTTTCACTTTGTTTAACACGGGAAGCTGCTGAAGTTAAAGAAATTACAGGAACCGATGAATCATTAATGATTTGATGCGCCACTGCGCCGATATACTTATCGGAAGTGCTGATTTCCTGGTGTGTCATGATCATCAAAGAGTCTGCTTTAATATCTTTTACGTATTGAAGTATGACCTCATGAACAGGATGATGGCTTCTTTTGAATAATTTATCCGTACATCTGACCCCATTTTCTTCGATCATCTTTTTCATCCGCTGCATTTTCGTGTAGATTCGACTTTTTCTTTCCGAAATCCCACCCATTACCACAGAAACCAAAAGAATTGTTGCATCAAAAAACAAACCGAATGAAATAGCATTAAATACTTCTTCACGTGTTTGTTTTGTCAGATCGATGGGAAGCACAATATTTTTAAAATCAGTTTCACTGTTAACAGCCGGAATAGTAATCACAGGACAACTCGAATCACTGACCACATGCATTGTATTAGAACCAAACCGGACAGCAGAAGATTGTACAGAAGTACGTCCCATAACAATAAAACGGGCATTTTCTTCTTTAGCTGTAAACAATATCCGCTCATAAATTTTTCCTGTTTCGACACGAAATCCAATCTGTAATTTTGATTCTTCAGAGGCTTTCAGGGCAACTTGTTGCAATCGATCTGTAATTTCCCGTTCCATGGAATCGGTTATTTTCTTTTTCATGCTTTCAGAATGCTCATTCTGAAATACATTGGCCAAAGTAAGTAAATCAGAATCCATCACCACAAGCAATAAAATTCCACCATTTACAAAATCAGCTAGCTTATATGCCTGTCGCAACGCAGCATTAGAAAGCTCTTGAAAATCATATGCAACAATAATTTTATATTCTTCCATGTCTGTATTTAAAGTATATTATCATTCTATATTTTTAGTGGCCCAGTTGAAAAAGCAATGTTTTCACAAAAGTAAATATTTTTTATGATTTTTTTACAAAAAAAAAGTTTATCTTGACGCAACAAATCCGTAATATTGCATCTGAATAATAAAAGGAATTTTGTGTTTTTTGAAATATAAGGATACTTCTTTTTATTGTTCACAATTTGAAGCGACATTAAAAAGAGACAAACATTGGCAGACCTTTTTTCCGATATAATAAAGCGTTGCAAACGCGGCGATAGAAAGGCGCAGGAATCTATATATAATCTGCTTTCTGCAAAAATGTTTGCTGTTTGTATGCGTTATTGTACGAATTATGAAGAAGCCAGGGATGTATTACATGATGGATTTGTCACAGTATTTACCAAAATAGGCCAATTCCAGCATGCAGGTAGTTTCGAGGGCTGGGTACGCCGGATTTTTGTAAATCAGGCATTAGAGCGTTACCGTAATAATTCTAAAATACCTGTAGTTGATGACTGGGACAGTGTAGATTACCAGTTGGCAGCTCCGGAAGTGGAAGATGAATGGGGAGCATACCAATTATCTGAATCTGATTTGCTGGATTTGGTTAATAAACTACCCCAGCAGTATAAAGTGGTCTTTAACCTATATGTAATGGAGGGGTTGTCCCATAAAGAAATAAGTGAAATGTTGGAGATTGCAGAAAGCACCTCCCGTTCGAATTTATTAAGGGCCAGGAATATCCTTCAAAAACAAGTGAATGAGTTGGTTGAGTCGATATCATATAAACAACAATGCAAGTAAATAAGGAACATATTGACGAATTATTTGCCCGTAAGTTGGGAAATATGGAAATATCTCCTCCTGAAGATGCGTGGCATCGAATAGAAAAGGATTTAAATTATCGTAATCAGAATACCCGTAGATTTTGGTTGGCTGCAGCATCTATAGCTTTAATATTAGGAGCTTTTGCATCCGTCATTTATCTTCAGGGGGATAAAATTACTCCTGAAGTAAAAACTGTAACATCCATTTTAAACGACAGGGTTGAACAAGAAGTTATAAATGACGATTTATCATTACCACCTTCAGATCTTCCTTCTGATAAATATGATCCCTCAACTGCAGTTGCTATACAAAATAGTCAAAATGAATCCACTGATAATCCTTCACAGAAAGCTGATATAGATGTAGCAGAAACTTCCCCACAAGATTATGTAGAACAAGAATCTCCTCTAAATCAAGACCCTGTAAGCATTCCCTTAGATCAAAAAATCGATACTAAAAAAACACCTGTCTACTTCGACTATCAAAATGAAGTAGCTTATATGCAACCAATCAGAACAAAGAAGTTAGAACTATTGTCCAGAAAGCCCCCTGTCGTCAATAAATCATCTTCTTTACCGAAGGAAGTACCCACCGTTGCCTCTGCATCAACAAATATTCCGATATATGATATGCCTTATTTTAATAATGATCATATAGATATATCGCCAAAAACAGACGACAGATGGGAAGTTACAGGACAATTTGCCCCGATGTATTCTTATCGTGCAATTACAGGATTACCGGATAATCTGAGTAAATCTGATTTTGATGATGCAGAAAGTGCATTGCTAGCGTATTCCGGAGGTGTAAAGGTGGCCTATAAAGTAAAAAATAGATTTAGCATCCAAACTGGAGTATATTACACTCAAATGGGTCAGGCTATCAATCATGTTACTCCTGCGTATAATATGTATGCTGCAATTTCTTCCAATAATTCCTACTCAAAAAACTTTGTCAGGACTTCTTCGGGTAATGCGACTGTTACATCCGGGATGAAAGCCAATGTGAATGATAATTATGCTAATTATTTCAATGGTGACGAAGCAACTCCGAATAGCACCACTAATACCGTTGCAAATGCTACATTATCAAATACAAGCCCTACAAAATACAGAATGATAGAAAGGCTCGATTATATCGAAATACCTGTAATTTTACGGTATAAATTAATTGATAGAAAAATATCATTCTCTATATCTGGTGGTATGAGTGCCAATATTTTAATAGACAACAATGTATTTATCGACAATGGTAGCGAATTGATCAAAGATGGTACTATATTAATGGCCAGACCTGTCAATTATAATGGTTCAGTAGGAATAGGCATGAGTTACCAAATCACGAAAAAGCTACTTATTGGTATTGAACCGATGTTTAAATATTATCTTCAGTCATACACAACGAATAACTCGATTGACAGCCACCCGTATGCATTAGGAGTTTATTTTGGTACTGTATATCAGTTCTGATTTTTGACAAAATTTGAATTGAATAATAATAAATTTTTATTTTGAAATTATCTTCAGAAATCTACATTTTCTCTAAAAAAAATGTAGATTTGCATTATCATACGGTAATATAAATGTTTTATTATGGGTATTCAAGAGCAAGTAAAACATAATCAGGAATTTGAAAACACAACGGAAGATAAGCATCATTTAATTCTACATAACGATGATGTGCATACTTTTGACTTTGTGATTACATCACTGATTGATATATGTAAGCATGATGTATATCAAGCGGAACAATGTGCATATATTGTTCATCATAAGGGTAAATGTGATGTAAAAAAAGGATCATACGATTTTCTACATCCTATGAAAGACCAATTGACAGATAAAGGTTTAAGTGTAACAATCGATTAATATGTCTGCAGCCTTAGTAATTCTTCTTATAGTTATAGGTCTGGCGCTTATCGTAGTAGAAGTTGTTGTTCTTCCGGGGGTCACAGTAGCTGGGGTTGCTGGCGTTATTTTAATTGCGGGAGGAGTGTTTTTTGCATACAGTAATTTTGGTACTGCAGTGGGTACCTTCTCATTGATTGGAACCAGTTTACTCTTCATCATATTCCTGATTTATGCCTTAAGGTCAAAAACATGGGATCGTGTTTCTTTACATGCGGAAATAGATGGGAAGGTAAATCTATCTAATACCACCGATATCAAAGTTGGAGATATGGCAATGACGGTATCCCGTTTAGCTCCTATTGGAAAAGTCCTGATCCATGATAAAATTGTAGAGGGAAAATCTGAATTCGGATTGATCGATGAAAATAAGGAAGTAAAAGTTATCCAGGTGAATGAATCATCTGTCGTCGTACAAGAAATAAAACAATCATAAATTAAATAATATTTATATGGAAGGAATTGGGTTTTATGCTATTATTCTGGTTTTAGCAATTGTCTTTTTATGGATCATTCTTTATTTTGTCCCGTTAAACCTTTGGTTTCAATGTATCCTGACGCAAGTACGAATTTCGTTGATACAATTGGTTTTGATGCGTTGGCGTAAAGTTCCGCCATCCATTATCGTGAATGCCATGATCAATTCAAAAAAAGCCGGTCTTGATTTAAGTGCCGATCAACTCGAGGCGCATTATCTGGCGGGCGGACATGTACAAAAAGTTGTTAATGCATTGATTTCTGCGGACAAAGCAAATATTCCCCTGGATTTTAAAGCTGCTACAGCTATAGACCTGGCCGGACGTGATGTTTTTGAAGCTGTACAAATGTCGGTGAATCCTAAAGTGATCAATACCCCGCCGGTAGCTGCTGTTGCAAAAGACGGTATACAGTTGATCGCAAAAGCCCGTGTAACCGTACGTGCTAACATCAAACAATTAGTAGGGGGTGCCGGGGAAGAAACCATTCTTGCCCGTGTAGGTGAAGGGATTGTCTCATCGATTGGATCTGCTGCATCACATAAGTCTGTACTTGAAAATCCGGATTCTATATCCAAAGTCGTATTGAACAAAGGTCTTGACTCTGGCACAGCATTTGAAATATTATCCATAGATATTGCTGATGTGGATGTTGGAAAAAATATCGGAGCACAACTGCAGATGGATCAGGCCCATGCTGACAAAAATATTGCTCAGGCACGTGCTGAAGAACGTAGGGCAATGGCTGTAGCTCTTGAACAGGAAAACAAAGCTAAAATACACGAAGCCCGGGCTAAGGTCACCGAGGCTGAAGCTGAAGTACCTAAAGCAATGGCGGAAGCATTTCGTAGCGGAAATTTAGGAATTATGGATTATTATAAAATGAAAAATATTGAGGCCGATACCTTCATGAGGGAATCTATAGGTAAGCCAAATAATCCGACTAAACGGACGGATTAAAAAGTATACCTGGATCATCTCTTTTGCCATGTAATGCCGAAAGAGATGATCTAATATTATTCATTATAAATAGTGGAATGTAAATTATTGTTTGTTTGTTCGGTGGGGGGTGTTTGTGG
>JAISOY010000156.1 GCA_031275285.1 Bacteroidales bacterium
ACCGTATGATAGAAAACAGATTGCAAAAATTAAAAAATAAATAAGCCATGGTAATGCGTAAGATACAAGTGGTGATGATTACAGCTCTTTTGTCGGGCACGAGCCTGTCGGGTTTTGCACAGGAGCCGGATAAAAATAAAGAAGCTGAGAAGGAAAGAATAGAGCGGCAACAAAATCTTAACCGTGAGATGACTCTGGAGCGTGAATATGATCCGATTGTACAGGATGCCGCAAAAGTAAATACGCTTCCTGTTGTTCGTGAGATGAATATATCAAAACGTCCGATCGTATATTCGGATTATGCGGTGCCAACATTGCCCGATAAGGAAATGAACATATTACCTGCCGGTATGCTGATGACGGATGTTGCGCATAGTAAACGTAACGGTTATCTGCATTTTGCCGGAGGAATGTTTATGAACTTCAATGGAGATTTTGGTTATCATCTGCTGAATACCGACCGTGATAAGCTGGGTGTGTATTTTTCACATCGTTCTACGAACGGAAATGTCAAATTTTCGGAGGATAGTATTGCAAAACGTAAGGCAAAATTGAATGATAATTTCGGCGGACTTGATTTCAGGCATCGTTTTAATGTTAATGCAGCGACCTTGTCATTAGGAGGTAGTTTCGGCTATTCGGCATTTAACTATTATGGTGTACCGACCCATACGTTTGTTGCACCTGTTGCAGAAAATGATTCCGCAACGAGTCAGGGAAACCGGTATATAAACGTGTATGCAGGTGTTGCTTCCGGCAGGGAATCTTCACCGGGATATTATATTGGTATTGATTACAAGAATTTTAATCAGAAATATTCATTGAGCAAGGGTTATAACGGGGTGACGGAAAATAATATCGGCCTGCATATAGGGTTGAATTCTCCGGTCAATAACGGCCAACGTTTTGGTGTTGACTTTAAGATGAATATGTTGATTTATACG
Source organism: Bacteroidales bacterium (assembly GCA_031275285.1). Lineage (NCBI taxonomy): Bacteria > Pseudomonadati > Bacteroidota > Bacteroidia > Bacteroidales > Bacteroidales bacterium. Next base: position 945 of record JAISOY010000156.1, read on the forward strand.
GAACCGGGAATAAGCGATGTGAAAATAGACAGTGCGGCTTTTGATAATCGTTATGAGGCAACTCTTAGTCCTTATTATCGTTTGGAAAATGATAAAATGAAATTACTGTTGGGTCTGAATTTGATGATTGTTTCCCAGGATGAAACGGATATTTTCGTTTCTCCGAATATAGCACTGGATGTTCCGATCGCAAACTGGAGCTTGTTTTATGTTAACCTTGGCGGGGGAATTGAATCGAATACGATGTATGAATTATCGCGCCTAAACCGTTATATCAATCCTGCATTTACACCGGATGTTTCTAAAACATGGGCGGATTTAAAACTTGGAGTGCGTAGTAATGCCGCTGCAGGCCTTTGGTTTGACATATTTGCCGGATATAAATATACCGAATCGGATGTTTTTTATAATCCTTCGTCTTATGGTTGGATAGATAAGGGGTTTAATAATGTGAGCATGGCTTTTCAACCTGCTTCGCAACGTCTGCATGCAGGCGCTACTTTGAAATATGATTATCAGCATATATTTGATTTTTATCTGAAGGGAGTTTATAATCATTATAACTTAAAATATCTTGATACCTGGAAAAATGCTTACGGTACAATGGGATTGGATAAAGATGATGATATGGAAGCATACGGCAGACCGACATTCACTGTCGATGCAGGTTTAAATATTCGTCCGGTCAAACCGCTTACTTTAAGTGTTGATTATAGCATGGCATCAGGGATGTATGCCTATCTGGATAAAGAAAATGTGAAAATGAGCACAATAAACGATTTACGGTTCCGGGCGTCCTGGAAGTTTAATGATATGTTCAGTGTATATGCACAATTCAACAATTTATTATTCGGGAAGCATGAAATGTATTATGGTTATCCGATGCAACCGTTTAGTGCAATGGTAGGTTTTAGTGTGACATTTTGATTGCTTTCAGTTGATATGCTGTTTTTAATATAAATAAATCCGTTGCATAAAACGAAGCATGTAAAACAATGTTCTATATCTGAAACTTGTTTATTCATGCGAAATCCATGCCGCTTTAAATGTATAATAAATAATCGTATGAAAAAAATATTTTGTTTGTTGTGCATATCTCTTTTATTTTTTAAAGGATATGCTCAAATACATGATCCCGTTAAATGGTCATTTGAATTTAAGGATCTTCCTTCAGCAGAAAAAGAAATTGTTTTTAAAGCGAATATTGAAAACGGATGGCACATGTATGATATGAATCTGCCGGAAGGTGGTCCTGTGTCAACATCCATATCTTTTGAAGTTTTGCAGGGTGCGGAACTTGTCAACAAACCAGTTGCATCTGCTCAGGCAACAGAAGTTTTTGACAAACAATTTGATATGAATATCCGTTGGTTTGAACATACAGTATCTTTTACCCAGAAAATTAAAGTAACCGATTTTAAGAAATTCAGGTTGTCCGGTGAAGTTGAATACATGGTGTGTAATGATGAAACATGCCTTCCTCCGGAACGCGAGCCTTTTTCGTTTGACAGGAAATATATAAAGCATATATCCGAACCGGAAGTTTTGGTAGGGAAAGAAGATTCTCTGGTCGGAGAGCAGGAGCCGGTTACCGATAGCGTTCCGGACTCAATGGAATCTGTTGGAGGAGGAAGAACAGCAAGAGTTCTTTCAGAGTTGCTTTCCGGGATGGAAAAAAAGTCCATTCAAAAATCGGATCATGTGACTGAAGATAAGGAGGCCTCATGGTGGACGCCTGTAATAGATGAACTGAAAGTATTAGGTGATGAGACATCTTCTGCCACAGATCGCTCTTTTATTTATATATTTATAGCCGGTTTTCTGGGTGGTCTGTTGGCATTGCTTACTCCTTGCGTATGGCCGATGATACCAATGACCGTCAGCTTTTTCCTGAAACATTCTAAAAGCCGGAAAAGAGCTGTCCGTGATGCATTGCTTTATGGTTTTTCCATTATTATCATTTATTTGACTATGGGATTGCTCATTACGGGTATTTTCGGCGCAAGTGCACTCAATAGTTTATCAACCAATGCCATTTTTAATATTGTATTTTTCCTGTTGTTAGTTGTTTTTGCCATGTCATTTTTCGGAGCCTTCGAACTTGTTTTGCCGTCATCATGGACAACTAAAATAGACAAAAAGGCTGATTCGACCACCGGATTATTGAGTACATTCTTTATGGCATTTACACTCGTGCTGGTTTCTTTTTCATGTACAGGTCCGATTATCGGAACTTTGCTTGTAGAAGCCGCTTCACAGGGAAATACAGTCGGCCCGGCTATCGGGATGTTCGGTTTTGCATTGGCGCTTGCCATACCCTTTGCTTTGTTTGCCGTTTTCCCGAATATGCTTCAGAACATGCCGAAGTCAGGGGGATGGTTGAACTCAGTAAAGGTCGTACTCGGCTTTCTGGAACTGGCTCTGGCCTTTAAATTCTTGTCTGTCGCCGATTTAGCTTACGGATGGGGCATTTTAGACCGGGAAGTGTTCATCGTTCTCTGGGTTGTCATTTTTGTATTATTGGGATTTTATCTTTTTGGAAAGATCCGTTTCAAACATGATTCGGAATTGAAATATATTTCCGTTACTCGTTTATTCATGTCGATTATCTCTTTCGCCTTTGCCATTTACATGATACCCGGTCTCTGGGGTGCGCCGCTGAAGGCGATAAGCGCCTTTGCTCCTCCTCTATATACGCAGGATTTCAGCTTATATAATGATGAGGTGCATGCTCGGTTTGATGACTACGAAATAGGGATGGACTATGCTGCCCGAACACAAAAACCGGTACTGATAGATTTCTCCGGTTATGGCTGTGTAAATTGTCGTAAGATGGAAGCGGCGGTATGGACTGATCCGCGAGTGAAACAGCTTATTGAAAAAGATTTTGTACTGATCACATTAATGGTTGATGATAAGACGAAACTCCCCAATCAGATTGAAATAGAAGAAAACGGAAGAATGTGGATGCTAAAGACTATAGGTGACAAGTGGAGTTATCTGCAACGCAGTAAATTTGGCGCAAATGCTCAACCCTATTATATTATTCTTGACAATGAAGGCTTACCGTTATCACCTTCGTATGCATATGATGAAAATGTAGCCAAATATATTAATTTTCTTGAAAACGGAAAGAAACAATATCACTTAAAAACTAAACAATGAGTACAAGGAAAGAACAGATGGAGGCTTTCGGACGTTTGCTGGATATCTTTGATGAGCTTCGCGAGAAATGTCCGTGGGACAAAAAGCAGACAAATGAAAGTCTTCGCACGAATACAATAGAAGAAGTGTACGAACTTAGTGATGCCCTCATGCGGGAAGATCAGGCGGACATCAAAAAAGAACTTGGTGATTTACTGCTTCATATCATTTTTTATGCAAAAATCGGTTCCGAGAAAAATTCCTTTGATATAAAAGATGTATGTGATGCGTTGTGTGATAAATTAATCTTTCGGCATCCGCATGTTTTCGGGGATGTCAAGGCCGATACGTCTAAAAAGGTGGAGCAAAACTGGGAACAGCTTAAGTTAAAGGAGAAAGGTGGGAATAAGACTGTACTGGAAGGAGTGCCGGCTGCTCTCCCATCCATTGTGAAAGCGCAACGTATTCAGGAAAAAGCGCGGAATGTCGGGTTTGACTGGGAGGAACGCGATCAGATATGGGATAAAGTAGAAGAAGAATTATCGGAATTCCGTTATGAAGTGAATCGTATGGACGATGATAAAAAAGAAGCGGAGTTTGGTGATTTTATTTTCACTATGATTAATGCTGCTTGCCTTTATGGGGTTAATCCGGATAATGCACTTGAACGTACCAATAAAAAGTTTATACGCCGTTTTGGTTACATAGAATCCCAAACGATAGAAAAAGGGCGTTCATTAAAAGATATGTCCCTTTCCGAAATGGACGCCATCTGGGACGAAGCAAAACGGAAGGGACTATAAGTGTAAAAAACTATAAGAAAGTTGTGTCTTTTTTTCAGTATCATTGTATCAGGCTTCTTTCAATAGCTTCTATGGTCGAACGGAATGTTTTGCTTATTTCGATCTGGTCATTTATCGTTTTATATGCATGAATCACTGTCGCATGATCTTTTCCTCCTACCACCTTGCCAATATAGGCAAACGATAATTCCGTATATTTTTTAGCCAGGAACATGGTAATCTGACGTGCCTGAACAATTTCACGTTTTCGTGATTTAGTTTGTATAAGCGCTTCGTCCAAATTAAAATAACGGCAAACAATTTCCTGTATCTTTTTGATGGTAATTTGTTTTTTTTCCAGACGAACGGCCTGACTTATTACCTGTCTGGCAAGTACAAGATCTATTTCTTTATTTGTTATAACCGAATTTGCCATCAAGGAAACCAGTATCCCTTCAAGATCACGTACATTTTCCGTAACATTTTCCGATATAAACTCAAAAACATCTTCCGGTATTTCCAATCCTTCATGACTGATTCTATTACGAAGGATTTTTTTACGCAATTCAAGATCCGGTCGTTCTATCGGGGCTGTCATCCCCCATTTAAGACGGGAAATAAGCCTTTCTTCCATACCCTGCAGATCGACGGGAGCACGGTCACATGTAAGAACCAGCTGTTTTCCCAGTTGATGCAAATTGTTAAATATCTGGAAAAATATTTCCTGTGTTTTTGTTAATCCGATCAGTTCATGTATATCATCTAATATAAGTACATCTATACTTTGGTAAAAACTGAGGAAATCATTGGTCACGTTTTTACGTACGGCATCCGTATATTGAAGGCGAAACAGATTGGCGGATACATATAATACCCGTTTTTCCGGATGAAGTTCACGGATCTTTACCCCTATAGCGTGGCAGATATGTGTTTTTCCAACGCCTGACGGACCATATATAAATAACGGATTAAAGGCTGTTTTCCCGGGATCCGATGCTATTTTTTCAGATACGGCACGTACCAGTTTGTTACTTTCGCCTTCAAAAAAGTTTTCGAAATTATATCTCGGATTTAATTGAGAGTCCAGATCTTGTGATGCAACTTTAAAAGATCCGGGTGCTTTTGTCGCATCTACTTTATTAGGGGTATGCAAAAGGATTGTCTTTGATTCTTCGCCGTGATAGGTAACGCTATGGCCGTTGGGAGCTTTCGTCTGC
>JAISOY010000157.1 GCA_031275285.1 Bacteroidales bacterium
ATGGACATACCCTTGCAGCCATTGATCCCGGAAAATCGTATCTTTCGCCGTAGGAACAATCCGTCCCTGTGGAAAACGTTCCAGCGGATGATATCCCAGCGTTGAAGCTCCTAACCGACGGTAGAAATGGCGGGAGACAAATTCATCCAACGTCAGGTCGCTTTTATGTTCGATAATGGGGGTTAATAGGATAAATCCCAAATCGCTATACCGGTATTGTTTTTTTACCAGAAGCTTTGAATCCCTGATACCGTTGAAAATAGTATCCCTGAACGAGGTCATGAGGTACATATTTTCGGCTACAGGCAGCTGATGCCGGTTATCTATGGATGTCGTATAGTAGCCATCCTTGTATTTCCTTTGGATGTTAAGGTATGATCTTGCAGACAAGCGAATGCAATATAGCGGGCTTTGAAAGCGGGAAAGCAAAGTCTTGGATGTATCGCTCGCTTCCATGGTACTCATATAAAAAGGGATATATGGCTGCAAACGGGCCTGGTGGGTCAGCAAATCGATAAAGGTGATCCTGGATTTATCACTTTCTTTTAAAAAGGGTAAATGTTCTCCCAAGTGGTCACGTAATTTGACCTCATCCCTGTCATAAAAAAGCATGAAGGAAGGTAGTGCGGCAGCGATCTTTGTTATGGATGCCAGATCGTAGATATGTGCTGGATGGATCGGTTCCCCCTTTTCGTCATAACGGGTAGAGCCGTATTCCTTTTTCAGGAAGACAATCCCATTGCGTGCGGCTAAAACCTGGCAGCCGGGTAAAGCTTTATCTTCAATGGCAGCCTGGATCATCGTGTCGATCGATGATAATTTTTGCGCCACCATACCGGCTTCCTCGGGAATGGAATACTTTAGCCGGAGATTTCCTGCTGTTTCAATTCCATTGTGGTAGCGGTAGACAGAATCCACCGTCACAGGTAATTTCCCTTTTGCCGCGATCGATCCATAAAGTAATTGGGCAGTATAGTCCTGGAATAAGGGAGCATCCTGGTATGCGACTACAATTGCCGCCAGCTTGTCTTTATTCCTGAATCCTGACAGCGCATAAGGAGGTGCGAACATACAAAGTACGACATTAGTGATCTCCGATAGGCGGTCGACAAAAGAGAATATATTCGGGGCGATTCCGTATCTTCCGTCGGCCCGGTACCGGGTATTGTGTATTCCTACGATCACACGCGTATAATTTCTTTTCAATTCTTCATACAGGTATTTCTCATCCGACGCGGAGGTTTTTCCATCCAGGTAGTAATAGTTGTTTTCTTCATACAGCCTCAATGTCTCTAAAAACTGATTCGGTAACGACACCCCGGTAACTAATATCGCTGTTTTTTCCTGGCCCAGTTCCTTTAACGGAAGGATATCATGCCGGTTTTGGACAACGGTTAATGTGGCTTCAACCAATTTCCGGTTCAACAGATCGGCATTGGGGTGATTGATCTGAGCCAGTAACCGGGTTGTATCCACCGGCTGATAATCATCCAATCCTACCCATTGTTTGGCGGCAAGAATCCTACGGCATGACAGGTCAATCCGTTCCATACTGATACGTCCGCTATCTACAGCCGCTTTTACTGCAGATATCGCTACCGGAATATTATCAGGCATCAGTAGAACATCGGCTCCGGCTTCAATCGCCAATATTTCAAGTTCTCCAGGCTTGAAAAACCGGGTCACTCCTCTCATATTTAAAGCGTCCGTATAGACCAATCCTTTGAATTTTAAGGAATCCCTCAATATATCCGTCAGTACTTTCCGTGATAAAGATGCTGCCAGATTGGGGGTGGAATCCAGTCCGGGAACATGAACATGGGCGGCCAGTATTCCTGTCAGCTGGTGGTCGATCAATTCTTTATAAGGAAGCCACTCCAGGGTATCCAGCGACGCATACGACCCGTTGATCACCGGGAGGGAGTGGTGTGAATCAACGCTGGTATTCCCATGGCCCGGGAAATGTTTTGCGGCCGTGAGAATGTTTAGGCGTTGTAACCCATTCATATACAAGAGACTTTTCTTCATTACATCATGGCTGTTCTCTCCGAATGAGCGGATCCCGATCACCGGATTGTCCGGATTATTGTTGACATCCACTACCGGGGCGAAATTCAGATGTACGCCCATCCTGCGGCATTGCATCCCGATCTCAAGACCCATCCTATAGATGATATCCGCATCCTGAATAGCGCCTAGCGGCATCTGGCGCGGGAAGGAGATAGCACTATCCAGCCGCATGCCCAATCCCCATTCGGCATCCATCGCAATCATCAGCGGTGTCTGTGCCATTTTCTGGTATTGATTGGTGAGTATTGCCTGGCGTTTGGGGCCTCCCTGAAAGAATATCAAGCCACCCAAATGGTATTTCCTGATATATTCGCTGATGAGGTCCACATGTTTTTTATCTTTATTGGAATAAGCGGCGGCAAAGAATAACTGCCCGATGCGTTGTTCCGGGGTGAGGCTGTTGAATACAGAGTCTACCCACGGAGAATACAGGTCATCAAACGGATAATCCGCCTGATGATCTGGCACATTTGTGGCAGCGTGCCCGTAGAAAGTTCCGGTGATAAATATCCATATCACACCAAAAAGGAGTTTTTTCATTTGATCTCTCCTCCTGACTGCAATTTATCATTCATAAAATTCATGACACAAATATACCGTTTTCCGGGCGTATATACAAACTTTACCACAGTATACATGCACCTTATATAGGGTATAATGGGTTTATATTTCTTGATGTATGAATCATAACAAGAATAGATGGATAATTGTTCCCCTTGATCAGATAATATTACTATCAATCGATCCGAACCAAGGCCTGTTTATTTGTATTTTCATGAGTGAATTGTTTTAAGATCATGGGCAGCATAAAGTTTTGTTGTGGGTTTTCCATGTAATAATATGTTTAAATGGATCATGTCTATATTTTACACTATAGTTTTATTTTGTTTAAATTGTATTATATTTACCACGTAATAGGTTAATCTGGACAGCAATATGTCTGTGAAAAGTACTAAACCGGAAAGTATGAGGGATCTTAAGTTTATACAACAATTGTTTAGGACAAAAACGATATGAGTAGTAATGATGTCAGTAAATAGGATTTAGTGAATATATAAAGTCCTTTTGGATTGTCTAAAAATAAAAACAATACACAATTTAAATATTTATAATTAAATTGTAATTGCATCTATTTTTGTTAACGATAATTTGGGCGGAAAAACGCTTGATTATTAGTGTGGATAGTTAAAGAATTAATGATCAAAGAAATGAAAAGGTATTTATTCGTATTGGCAACGACGGTACTAAGTCTTTTAAATTTATATGCGAATGACACTATTGCATATAAGTTGAAAAGTAAGTTAGATTGGTCAGATTTTGGAATGACTCCCAATTTTGATGATTCTTCTAAAATTCATTGGGAGCCTACAATTGTAACTTATACAAAGAAAGTTGATATTTGGTTCGGAACCATTAAAGTTGAATCATTTGTAGGCTTTTTAAAGGATTCTTCTTGGGTAAAACCAGAATTCAAAACTGATTTAATGTTGGATTATGTACAGTTAAAATATGAAATAGCAAATTTATATGCTAAGAAAGTGGAAACGGAAATTAATAAGAAGAAAATCAATGCCGCAATGACCAGAAAGATTAGTAAAATTATTGAATCACATATTGAAAATATGAATTCTATATTGGAGCGATATGACATTGAAACCAATTTTGGTGCTAATCAAAATATGATAGAAAAGTGGAGGGGAAAATTTATAAATGGAAATATAGAGTAAAAAGCTATTATTAACAAGTACATTGATATAATGCGAGGTGTAAGTTTACAAAACTTTATTAGGATACCTGTAGGTTTATCGGATCTCTGCCTCCATAAAAACGCTGGAGATTATGTGCAAGCAGTAAAGAGATTGTCGATATAATGTAGTGAGTAAGCAAAAACACGATAAAAAATAAGGTAGAAAAGTTATGATGAAGTATAGAACAAAACTTTTGATTGGTTTCATTTTTTCAAACATGTTCTTTTGTGCCGGACAACAATCTGTATTTTATGAATCCGTACCAATTTATGAAATCGGAGAACCTGTTACAAATTGTGATATAAACATGAAGAACCTTCTTAATAATTGGGTATCGGAAAAGATTGTTAATGCTAATGAATATGATTTTTTAGAGTGGTCTTTTGTCGAAACACTGAGTGATAGTTCCCGCTATGCTTATTACAGGAATTATTTTTCAGGAACTGAACCAGTTTATAATACCCAAAGAGGGAAGAGTGGATATTCGTATCCAGATGGAAAAGAATATGATTCGTTATGGGTTTATCCCGGATTTATTCATTCCGAATTTTATGATACAAGAGGGTTACCTGATGAAGCACAAACAATTTTATCAGAAGATGTCAGGCTGAATGCAAAAGATATCCTTTTTAAAGAATTAAATATTGATACAGTAAAACTTATTTATCACTTTTACTACAAAACAGATTCGATTGAAAGTTTTCAAACTACAAGGAACGGCTTCGATGTTTACAACAAATCTGCTCATATAGTCTCCCATAATATTGCATCTATTGATTCTTTATCGGAGAATTATATTGATGTTGTTATGAAAAAGAAAAAAAGTTACCATGACCTAGCAATTGAAGAATTAAGGGAATTATTGTTGGAAGAATTATTAATAGGACGGATCGTTAAACAACTTAGTTTTAACGAAAAGGTAGAAATCGGAGATAAAGTATATGTAATTAAATTCAAACACAAAGAAAAGTTTTATAATAATTATATTGTTTGTAGCTCGGAAACAAATAAAGTGGTTATGGATTACTTTTTTTCAGGTATTACTTTAAAAAATGAAAAATGAAAAATGAAAAATGAAAAATGAAAAATGAAAAATGAAAAATGTTCGCTATATAATTGATTGAAAATGGTTTATTTATATGTGTTTAGGGTGAAAAACTCACTATTGCTCGAGCGTTAGGTATCATTTCTGAAAAACAACTGGTGAAAATTCATGGGATCTGAAATTAGATGGTTTAAGTGACTGTAATATAGGTATATAATTGAAAAAGAAAATGAATAAAATTTATCAATTTGTGGTAGTTTTTGTATTAATGTGCAACATTGAAACTATAGACGCACAAAAAACAAGCAACCATTTAATGCCGGTTGGTGGGAATTATGATGTCTATGATTATAGCTTTGAATACAGCTCCAAAGTACGTAAAGTACTATTCAATGGATTGACAGACAGACCTGAAATCAGGTTTCAGGTGATGCCCTCATTTACTCCTGAAAATGTTTTAGATATAGAACATGACCGGGATAGTAACCGATATTACATCATCTACCACATTTGCGAACAAATGATATGGTCGAATAAAAATTGGGAGAAGGTTAAGGTAAACAGATTCAAATCAGAGATCGATCATGAATCTGTTAAATTAATAAAATCACTATTTGAGACGGCAACTGCGCAAACCAGATATCCGGAGAGAACTTTCGGCCCGGATGGATCTGAGATAATAACTGTAGGATTTGATGGAGAAAATTACTATTTCTCTGTATTTATAAGTGGATATGGAATAAGATCGGGAACAGTATGGTCTCCAACCAAAGGAACAAAAATGGAAAAACTCGTTGCAATAGGAAATAAGTTGATTGAATTAGCGAAGTCTGAGAAAGAAATGGTGACTATTGATAGGGATTTACGAAAATCAATAGAAAATCTGATAAATGAATTGAAATAAAGAACTTTAACCGTCGCACATCGTGAAGGTCGACGAATGAGTAGTTACATCGCTAAATGAGTGTTACATCGCTAAAAGAAAGTATATCCATACAATGCAGTGAGTTGAATTACAAAGGTTTTTCCTGTGTAAATGAAAAATATAATTGTATACAATAAACCATCTATTGTTGTGTGCAAGCCGCGACAGTACGATGGATCAGGAAATACGAAAAGAACAAACAATAATATAGCGTGAGTTCGATGTAAGAATACTGCACATAAGTGATTGATTCTTTGTTCTTTTTTACGCCGAAAAAAGAACCAAAAACGGCTCGGCAATTTAAACGCGCTCCGCCTGGACGGCTTTGCTTGGACGGAAAATTGCCAGTATGGTAGGCTTCGCCTGGATAAACGGGCAAAATGCCCGATCTTTTTATGAAGGAATAGTGTATGATGTTTATTAAAATTAAATTAAATTAAATTAAATTAAATCGTTTCATTAGATTGAGCTCACGTTAATATGAGCCACTTCAATACGGGGGGTATTTAATAGAAAGAAACAGAAAAACAAAATCAGTATGTAAAATGAATAATCAAGAAAAAAATGTAATTTTACCAATAAGACAATGTGGGTGATACACTCGCACAAACAGGAGATAAAAATGTGGATTGGGATCAATCAAGATAAAATTGGGCGTTATGGCTGAACAGTTGTTATTTACTTCGCGGGATGAATTCAGGAATTGGTTGCAGAATAATTGTCTGTCAGATAGCGGTGTTTGGCTATTATTCGGAAAGTCGGGCGGACCGAAAACCATAAAAGCAGATGAAGCGCTCGAAGAAGCCCTTTGTTTCGGTTGGATTGACGGACAAATGCAAAGTATTGACGATAAAACCTATATAAAATATTTCTCTTTACGCAGGAAAAACAGTAAATGGTCGGATAAAAACAAGGCTTTGGTTGAAAAACTTGAAAAGCAGGGAATAATGACCGATTATGGCAGAGTGAAAATAGAGGAAGCAAAGAAAAATGGGCAATGGAATATTTCTAATTCGCAGATAGTTGGGGATGAACAAATAGAGGCCTTATCAAATGTATTGAAAGAATATGAGCAGGCCTATACGAATTTTATGGCAATGTCCCCATCTGTAAAAAAGACATATACACGGGCATATTATGATGCTAAGACGGACGAGGGGCGCGTTAAGCGTTTATCATGGATCGTCGACCGGTTGAATAAAAATCTAAAGCCAATGTAGGTACCTCATTTTGGACAAAGGAAATAAATGGATGCAGCATTACAATTAAAAATTGATTTAGAGAAAGGACAAAGCTATTCCGAAAGTGAGATACTTGAAAAGCTTTTTGAATCGGAATTAGTGAAAGAGCTTACTCATGACTTTCCCGGGAAGCCATTATCGCTTGTGTGGCGTTTGATCTGTATCAGTGAGGTCCCATTCGGCCATTTGCTGGCATATACTAAAAAGCTGATCGATAAGGTATATGCATCTTTTTCCACCCCTTTTGGATTTTCCTTGAGCGGAGACGAAAAGAATTTCCTTCCTTGTTATAATGCGATGATTGTTTCGGCTCTCTGCCGTTTGGGACGGGCAAAAGACCAACAGGTCACTTCTGCATTGAATTGGATTTATGAAAACCAGCCAATGGAAAGGGGAATTGTTGTGGATCTTTCTGAATTCCGCTTTGATAGATTTGGCGGTTGTTTCAAAAACACACCTTGTTATATTGGTCTGGCGAAATCGGTAATCGCTTTGCAAAATTACCGGAAAGCGACCAGCGAATTAAAATATGACTCAAAGCTGAGAAAAGGAACAGATTACATGTTACAGCATAAATTGTTCAAACGGCTAAGTAAGGACCAACCCATCAATCAACATATAACGGATATATCTTTCCCCGAATCTTACCATTTGAATGTCGTGGAATTGATACGATTCGTACATGATGCAAAATTGTTAAATGACGATCGGACAAAAGACCTGATCGATTTTTTAAAGAGCAGGCAAACGAAAGATGGAAACTGGAAGATTAATTATAAGTATAAGGCAGATGGATATACCGTTTTCGATAAGGGAAGAGGGGTAAGCAAATGGACAACATATGTTATAAAATGGTCGTTAAATATGGAATGAACTGCTCCTGACAGTTGGTTTGACTTTGTTGAGTTCGCAAGTTCGGTTGGCATCAGGTGGGGTTTAGTTGGAGATTGACAGTTCATGCGAATATGTTCACCAAACGCCAGGCTGCTCGAATGTTGAAGCCAGCCTACCGAAAAGGAGGCACAATCAGTAATGAAAAATAGAAATGTATGCAATAATAATACGGTAATTTTAATGAGAAAAATAATGGAAGTAGCAGTATTACTTTTTGATGATTTTGAAACATTGGACGTTTTTGGTCCCGTTGAGATTTTGGGTCGGCTCACAGATCTCTATACAGTGAGGTTTTTCTCTATAAATGGCGGACAAATAGTAAACAAACATGGAGTTTCTATCCTGACAAAGAAATTGGAAAACATCAAAACGACAGATATTTTTTTAATACCCGGTGGTTTGGGTACACGAAAAGAAGTTAAAAATAATTTGCTCATTGATAAAATTAGAGAAATATCAAATATGAGTAAATATGTATTGACTGTTTGTACAGGAAGTGCCTTGCTTGCAAAGACAGGTTTGCTGGACAATAAGGATGCAACATCGAATAAAAAGGCATTCGATTGGGTAGTCACAAACGGAGTAAACGTTAAGTGGAATAAAAAAGCCCGGTGGACGGCTGATGGAAAATTTTACACATCGTCAGGAGTAAGTGCCGGAATGGATATGACTTTGGGATTTTTGAGCGATATACACGGGGTTGAATTTGCAAGAAAGATTGCGTTTGAAATTGAATACAATTGGACGGAAAATAAGGATAATGACACTTTTAAAGCCAATTAACGAATTTTTTCATTTATATCTGTAGCATTGGATATGTGGGAAATCTGTATACCAAAAGGAAAAATATCGATCATTAAACTACCGGCCGTCAGGTATCATTCATGTGAAACAGCCAAAGAAAATCTATGAGATATTAAGTACGACAATTTATATGTTTAAAAATGAATAATATAAACAGATAAACAAATGGATAAAATTTATCAATTAGCTATAGTTTTTGTTTTAATATGCAATATTGGAACAATGGTTGCACAAAAAACAAGTAGCCATTTAATGCCGGCTAGGGGAATTTATGATGTCTATGATTACAGCTTTGAATACAGCTCCAGGGTACGTAAAATACTATTTAATGGATTAACAGACAGACCTGAAATCAGGTTTCAGGTGATGCCCTCATTTACTCCTGAAAATGTTTTAGACATAGAACATGACCGGGATAGCAACCGATATTATATCATTTACCACATTTGCGAACACATGATATGGTCGAATAAAAATTGGGAAGAAGTCAAGGTTAACAAATTCAAATCAGGGATCGATTATGAATCTGTTAAGTTAATAAAATCGCTATTTGAGGTGGCAACTGCCCAAACCAGGTATCCGGAGAGAATTATTAATCCGGATGGAACGGAGATGATTACATTAGGAGCTGATGGAACAGATTATTACTTCTCTGTATTCATAAGTGGACATGGAATAAGATCGGGAACTGTATGGTCTCCAGACAAAGGATCGAAAATGGAAAAGCTCGTTGCGATTGGGGACAAATTGATTGAATTAGTGAAATCTGAGAAAGAAATGGTGGCTGTTGATATAGAATTACAAAAATCAATAGAAGATCTGATAAATGAATTGAAATAACGGACGCTTAACAAAGTAGTTTTGCTGTATATTGTTCGGCAAATGATAAGGAACGATAAGTTCGGTGAAGTCTTTGTCGGATAGCAATTCTAATGCCGCTTGGGATATATACTAATAAAAACCTGATATATATGTCAGAATTTTATTTTTGATAGATACATGTTTTTAATTATCATTTTATTTTGTTTAAATTGATTATATTTACCACGTAACAGGTTAACTTAACTTGTAGTATAATTATGGAGAGTATTTATTCTGCAACATAAGGGGGTTTTAAATTTTATATAACAGTTGTTAAGGTAAAAACGACATTGATATACGCACTAATGTCAGTAAATAAAGATACACAATACACATTTTATATGATATGATGCGTTTGATATCCGGTTTTTAATCTGTTTATTTTTAACTTTAATGGTCATTATATGACGCGAGCCGAACAGTTATTTTTTTGTAAGAAATGTATCAATCGAAAGATGGACATGAAACAAGGTTTGATTTGTAGTCTGACTGATGAAAAAGCCTCGTTTCAGGATGAGTGTGTTGAATTCGTGTGTGATAGATCAGTAAAAGAGAGGCCTCTGGATGATAAAGATGGAATGCAACCAGATGAGATAAAGCAAAAATTATCTCCTGAAATAGTTGAAAAATTAAGAATGGAACAACGATTAATATTGGGTATTTTATCCGGATTAATAGTCGGGGCTGTCGGAGCGATATTGTGGGGAATTATTTCCGTTACAACCGGATTTCAAATTGGATATATGGCGCTTGCAATTGGAGCGGGAGTCGGATTGACAATTAGAAAATTTGGAAATGGAATTGACACGATTTTTGGATATTGGGGTGCCGGGATTTCGTTATTTAGTGTTTTACTAGGCAATTTTTTAAGTATTACCGGGCTTATTGCAAACTCGGAAGGATTAGAATATATCGAAACTTTAATATTATTCGATTATAGTTATTTACCTCAGGTAATGGGAACGACATTTGGCTTAACTGATCTGGTCCTATATGGAATCGCAATGTTTGAGGGATATAAATTTTGTTTCAGGAAGATTACGGTAAAAAGAATTATGGAATTAAGACAAACGAATGAGCATATAACAAACCTCTGACTGGCGTTTTAATGTAATGCCAGGCAGGTGCGGCGGTAAAGATATTCGTCTTGAAAAAACATCATAGAGAAATTTAATTTATTTCTTGGTGAATCCCGTACGAATAATGCCCTTTACAGGCAACTCGCCCGGATTTGATATGCGAAAATGGTACTGTAATGTTAAAAGGAAAATAATAGTTTTAGAAGGATAAATCGATCATCCGTCAAAATAAGAATTGATATGATTATCTAAAAAACCAAAAACATGATGAACATACTCCGCAAAATGAGCGTTATATTCGTTACTCTTATTGCTTTTCACCTGTTTGCCTGCAAAAGCGTGCACAAGTCAGTCGATGTAAATAAAATCTATTTTGGCAATATAGATGAAAATCCTATGTTTAATGGTAAGCCTGCTGAAGACGGATTTCGCGAATATTTAGCTAAAAATACCATTTATCCGGTAGGAGCCATGGAAAATGGCATTACCGGGTGTGTTTTTGTGGGATTTTTCATAGAAGAGGGTGGTACCATCAGTAATGTAAGGATAGTTGGCAGCGGACATCCGGTACTTGAAACAGAAGCCTTGCGGGTGGTTATTTCATCGCCGAATTGGTCACCTGGAAGAGTGAATGGAAATCCGGTGAAAATGAGCTACATTATTCCTTTTAATTTCAAGCTCAACAATGTGAATACCCTATCATCTTTAAACAAAGCCGAATTGCCTGTGGAAGCCCTGCTGTTTAAAGAAGTGGTTATTATGGGTTTCGGCGGCACAAAGAAAGAGAATATCGTGTCACGTAACTAAAATATAGCGGAAAGGCCAGTCCCTGGTGAAATACCAGCCCCTGACAAAGGAAATGACGTAACGGTGGCGGAAAGTTTGTGTCGAAACCACCACATAACCCGGCTGCTGGACGTTGCAGTCAGGTATCGGATAAACCGTGTTTTGGATAGTAAGCGATTGCAAATTAATTATAAGAACGGTAAGGGTGAAATATAAGAAAAAAGGGAGCTGGATTTAGCGTGAAATGACAAAGCGAACACGGTTTTGGGCAGCAGTCTGGTATGCCGGACTCTTGTAAAACTTCATCGCTTTGGATGCTTTGCCACAGTTGTCACATTGTATGTGCTAAGTTGTAACCGTGTATTTGAAAATGAAATCTATTCGTGTATTGCGAATAAGAAATGTGAATTGTAGTAGATAAAGCTTGATGTGATATTCAGTATTTAACATGTTCTAATGGATGATATCTGTATGCTATTGTTCTTATTTTGTTTAATTTGATTATATTTACCGCATAACTAAAATATTTATTGAAAAGCATGAGGGGGCATTAAGACGCTTTATATAACAATTGTTTGGGCAATATCAATATGCACTAGTGTCAGTAAAAAGGATATGTAATACGCTTTTATGATCTATGTGCAAGGTTTGTAGATAAGGTGTCGAAATTGAATGATTTATGGTTGATAAATATAATTAAGCATCAAAAGAAAATGAAAAGGGTTGTTTTAACGATAATTCCTGTACTTGTTTACGTAATCATTTGTGTCACAGGTTGTACGAAAAAGACAGAAGATGAAACCATAAAGAGTGGTCAGGCGGGTTCACTTTCCTGGACATTACGTTCTGACGGAACACTTGTTATTAGCGGAGAGGGAGAAATGCCGGATTATGAGAATCCTCCCTGGTTTAAATATAGGGATGATATTACCCAACTAATTATCGGTAATGATGTGAGCAATATTGGCAGACAGGCGTTTTATGGGCATAGGAATATAACCTCTGTTACTATCGGAAGTTCAGTAACTGCTATTGGCGAGTGTGCTTTTCAATCCTGTTCCGGCATCACTGAAATTATCAATTATCAGAAAACACCTCAGTTTATCAGTGAAATCATGACTTTTGGTGAAAATTGGGGTACATTTGGCAGGGTGCCCAAACCAAACTGCACAGTGTGGGTGCCTGCCGGTTCTGAAGAGGCATACCGTAGCGACGATGGATGGAGAATGTTTTATAAAATCGGCATAATTGGCGACCCCGGTTCACTACCGGCAGGTATAGGCGGAATGGAAAATCAGCTCAAATGGGTACTGGGAGATGATGGAACGCTGACAATTAGCGGCGAGGGACAGATGCCGTCCTGGAATATTTATGGTACTATGCATAGTACCGGTACCCAGCCTGATTGGATCTCTTATTCCGAATCTATTTTTCATGTAGTCATAGAAGAGGGGGTTACTGGTATTAGTAATTATGCATTTTACGGATGTGACAATATAGATACGATATCTATTCCCGGTACAGTAGAATATTTTTATGCAAGTACTCCTTTATCGTTTGCTTGTATAAATGTAGCGGCATATAATCCCATTTTCTCTTCGGTCGATGGAGTGCTGTTCAATAAATCGCAAACACTCATGATACTATATCCCAGCAAAAAACAGGATAAATCGTATGTAATACCCGATGGTACTACCGGATTTGCAGGGTTTTCAAATTCGTCTGGATATTGTGGATATCCGTTTGCATATTGTAAGAATCTTACCTCCTTGACCATACCAGCTGGTTTTACCTCTACTGATTTCTATGATTGTACGGAATTAACCGAAATAATCAATCATCAGGCAATACCTCAGGCTAATTACAGCGTATTTCCCGGTGTAAACAAAGACGGATGTGTACTGTATGTACCTGCCGGATCTGAAGATGCTTACCGGACAACCGAAGGATGGATGGATTTTGTACATATTAAAGCGATTGACGTTGATTAGTGTTTAAAAAATCAGCGGAAAATGCAGGGTGCATTGCCTTGGGTATAAAGATGCCTGACGCACAACAAACGGTTTAACTTTATTGGATCCGTAGGTCCGGTTGGCGTAATGCACTGACCGTGCGATCGAACACAAAGAAAATAAGGTGGATAACCTGGCTGAATAGAATGAAAATCTAAAAAATAACGAAATGAAAATCGAGAAAATTAAGGATTTTAACCAGGTGATACTTGCCATTGCAGGTATTTTGGGACTTATTTTACTGCTTGTCTTCATAATTATGCTGGTACCGGATTTATTTGGTACCTGGAATGTTGGCTCCGGCAGAAATACCACTATTTCAAACAGCCTGATCGCCGATGAAAAGATGGAAAAGCTCAATCAGGAAAATTTACGTCTGCAGATCATTTCTTATGAGTCTCCCGAATTGATTGACACACTAAATTCTGTTTATATTATTCCTGTTTCTGTTTCTACGCTGAATAAACCGGAAACTGTTGTGGAAGCAGCAGATGACGGAATAATGGGGTTAATGGATAGTTATAGCTCTGCGAGAAAAAAAGGATATTACCGGGAAAACTATTTTGATGGATTATATGCAAATCTAATTATATACCAGCCTGTTGAGGATAAAACCATTTTGCTGTTCAATGAACGGATCATGTTGAGCAAGCTTCGCACTTATCATTTTAAAGATGATATTTTGCTCGTTTTCTTTACTGCCGAGAAAGATAGCAATAAGGACGGTTTGGTTAATTTCAATGATGATACGAACCTTTGCATTTATTCCTTGAAAAGCGGAAAAATGCACCGGATCGCAGAGGGAACAAATTCAATAAGGGATTATCAATTCATTGAAAATTCAAAAGACCTGCTTGTCGAATTTTCATTAAGCCAGTACAACGATGTGAAATTTAAATCGTATAAGCCGGGAAAAATAATGAGATATGAATTTGAAACAGAAAAATTATCGGAAGTCGTACCTGCCCGGATTCAACAACAGATGCAAAATCTGGTAGAAGGTAAGAAAACACCATAAAAGACAATGATGAACGGACTATCCCGATTATTTGAAGAAGAGCCTGTTCAATGGGGTTTGAGAGGAGACCCTTTGTTATGGAATGAAATAAAACTGGAATTGGAAACGATTGCTTTTCCCGCTGGTATTGATGATTTTAGGAAATTATTGTATTCCATGTTTTATCAGTTAACAGGGGAAGAACCGGCGCAGGGAAAAAATATTTATGTTCCAAGATATGGGGAAATTTCATCAGGAATGTCAAGTGGAGTAGTCTGCTCAGATTTTTGGATTGAAAAGGGGTTTCCTTTAATTCTGCAGCGATATGAAGAGAATATGAAAAATCGCATGGATAAAATAAAGGATATCTCAGCATTGACATGGCAGGAATTAGAAATTCTTCCAAAGGAGAAAACAATTCTATTCTTGACTTTTGCTCCGGTTGAAGAGCATAGCCAGCACCTTCCGCTTGGTGTGGATCTGATATTAGGAGAAAACTGGAAGGAAAAAGCCATTCAATTAATTACGGAAAAACATACCGATTTTTATATCCTGACAATGGATCGAATTCCATTTGCACAAGGAACAATAAAAGGGTTCCCGGGTAATTTACATGTAAAGCAGAAAACTGTTTATCGTGTTGCATTTGAATTATTGGAATGCATTGCAGGTTGGGGGATAAGAAATATTGTAATCATTGCTTCACATGGTGAACCAAAACATTTAATTGCCATTGAAGAAGCATGTGAAAAGATCAATAAAAAGTACGGGATTTGTTCCATATCTCCAATGGGCTCTTTTTTCTCTTACAATGAATTGGGCATTGATTTGAATTTTCCCGCTCTTTTAAAAGAACAGCTGGAAAAATACCCTAATGATTTTCATGCAGGTTGGTTGGAAACTTCAGCTATTCTGGACATCAATGAGCAATATGTAAAGGATGGTTATCAGGATTTACCTGATCTAAAGGTCGAAGAAAAAGAAATGATATTTCCCAAAAAAGTAAATAAAAAAATAGCCGGATATGGTCATATCGGATTTCCACGATTTGCCAGCAGGGAATTAGGAAAACTAATCAACGAAAGTACAGCCGAATTTATTTATAAAGCGACTATGGCATTCGTCAGAAGAAAGGGTTACAAAATTTACGAACACCATTCACTGTATAAACTACCATTCATGAAAACCAATTTTGTCAGAAATGTATTTTTGTTAATTGGCTTTATAATAGGATTATTCATCATAATTTTGATTTATAAGATATAAGTTGCACACAACAATAGGTTTGGTTTTGTTGGACCCGCGGGTTTATTTCCTGATTAAACGTAACACCATGAAAATGTTAACACAGGAAAAACAGAAGAACGTTTAACCGGCAATTTGGCGACAAAAGGGAATGTCCGGAATCGTGCACCCAATTGATTATTCCAATAATAAGCCTGTGGAATCCTTTATGACATAGCTTCAGAAAACGAATGATTACTTGTTGAATAATTCTTTTATTAACTCAGGTTGTATCTCGTGCTGCGGATTGAACTTATCTGAAGCCATATATTCCAGGATACTTTGTTTAAACTGGGCTGCAGCAGGGTATTGAACCGGGTCCCTGTCAAGGCCGGAGCTGCATACCATCAGTTTTCCTTTTCCCACTTTCGCTTCGAATAATAGACCTAACCTGCTGTTTCTAAACCAGTCGTCGATCAGGGACACGACGGGACGGAAACCGGGTGGGAAATCATCCATGATCAGGGCATCGCAATCGGAAACAATATCCCACCATTGGTAATCGCTGTATCCCTGGGTAGGAAAAGATGCTAAAGCAGGATGCTCCGGATTGCAGAAGATACCAAGGGTATGGGGCGCCTGGTTGTGTGTCCATGCCGTGTTCCAGAAAATACTTGTAAAGCCCACTGCGATCTTTCCTCCTTTTTCCGGAGAAACTTTTCCTTTAGGAGATAAAAGCAATACGGATTCTCCGTTGTTCAGCCTGTTAATTACCGAATTATCGAATGAAGAAGTAACATAAGGCTTGTTGGCTATAGCTTGCTTCTGTACCGGATATACCCAGATATTCCATTGGTTCTTGCAATTTAAATCGTCTATCTGGACGGTTACCTTCAGTTGGGTAGGTTCCTTTAACTGTTCGAAAGATACATCGATATTGCCGACCGGGATGCAATTATCCAAAGAAAGGTCTTTGGTAAAACTACCTTTGCCGATAAAACGATTGTCGGAGGTGATGACTGTCCAAACAATATTTGCATTTTTCACAGGTTGGTTCCCGAAATGTGAAACCTCGACAGGAACACTCATCTTTTCGTTGTTTAGCCATACCATTTTAGGGAAACGTACCAACGGAACTGTCTGGTTGCAGAACATGCTGTATTCTTTGCCGTCGACATATCCTTTTGTATCCCAGAAAGCATCCAGTACACCCACCAATGCCGTGCCCTGTCCGGGGAAGTCGTGAAGGTCGAGCAACTGGAATCCTGCAAAACCGGGTGTGCGGAGGGCTGCTTCTATATCTGCCTTATAACAAAGTGTTTGGAGTTTTCCTGATGCGTACAGGAAATCATCTGCCAGATCGCCCATATGGTTTTCATTCAGAGTCTCCTGGAATATCTCGAAGTTCCTGGCTTTTAATACACCGGTATATTTTTCTATTTCGTTAAAATTAGGATACACGCACCACTGGCCTATTTCG
>JAISOY010000158.1 GCA_031275285.1 Bacteroidales bacterium
TATTAGGTGAAGCATTGAAGAGATAAAGATATGGGTAATAAAAAAATATATCTAACCACCATTTAGGAGTCTGGCAAGCATAGAACGGAGATTTTTTATCATCATAAGTACATTTCCAGATGGTGTGTACAATATCCAGGTTGCTTCTTATCCCTTCAATTCTGCGTTGTGTAATATTGTTCCGCTCATCAAACAGTTGGTCCGGAAAATGAGTATATCCGTTTTCTTCCAGTGTCACTGTCTCTGTAAATCTTACTGAATCTCTGGCAGAGGTGACCATAGTCACTTCATTTCCGCTATAAGTAAATGCACAAACAGATTTGACATTGGAAACGTCATACCGAGCTAAGGTTTCTTTCAGCAATTCCCCGGACTCATCGTATTCCCATCCATAAATGCCATTAGTTGATGTATCTGACTGGAAGGTAAGCATTTCTTTTAATAATATTAAACGATTGTATTCGTCATATTCAAATATGAACACGTCCCTACCTTGTGTATATCTCTTCAGAAGTAGTTCAGCATACTCTATCTTCAATTCACGTTCTACTTCCTGAGCCGGGTTGTATGATTCATTTCCTTCCTGGAAGGCAGTAACGGAAACCGTTCCCACCTGATGTAAAAACACACTATCACCATCGATGGAGGCAATATCAGGGTCGCTACTTGTATAAGTAACAGGTAACCCTGAGGTGGAAGTCGCTTCCAGCACAAATTTTCCGGCTTCTACCTTTTTTACAGGGATTGCACCAAAAATGATTTCCTGGTCGCTGACTCCTTCATCATTATTCTTCAAACTCTCCAAATCCTTCTCAACACAGGAGGTAATGGTCATCAAGATGCACAATGTGATTAATAAATTTTTCATATCACTCAATTATATTTAATACTACGTATTTAATAAAAAAATGTTCAACTGATTTACGACGATCGATCAATCATAGATCTGTTTTACATTATTGAGACACACAGGATGTAAAATACCCTACCTTACCTTTAATACATTTTTTCCATTCATCCATTGTAGAGGAATTTACACAGGATCAAGAGTTACAACCGCACTTTGCCGCATTAGTCCGGTAATTATTGGTCCGCACCGGCAGCAATATGATATATATAATCAGAAAAACAACGGAAGAAGTGTTCAGTGTTGTAAACCGGTACCAATCATTTGCATATAAAATCATTGATAGTATATCTATGATGATGGATTTTTCCTATTTGACAGGTTGGGTCATGTTTATTTTGAATTCCAGCAACTTCCCCCTTACCGATGCTGATAATATCATAAATGATTTATCTTTTAGTAAGGGGGCCGGTATTTAGTGCTTAGGGAATCGGATCTCTTTTTGAGGATCAATTACAAGCTTTTGAATGTCTTCTGTTTCAACATCATCAGAAGAGCAAAGGAACTTCAAACAGCTTACTTTCAATATCCGATTTCATTTTAATGGAAACCATGTTATCCGCAGATCCTTTTTTTGATCAAGCACCCAGTGCTATTCATTGTCTCCTTAAGTCACATTAATCAAGATGATTATGGTTATTAAATATGACATTGATTTATTTGTATTACTTAATAACCGATGGTAAAGCGTTCTTTATGATGGGCCGGAGCTTCCATTTCATCTATCATTGCTTTGGCATAGTCCTGAACAGAGATTTTACTTTCGCCTTTATCATTCACCATCAGGTCATCTTTACCAAGACGGTACTTTCCGGTACGTTCACCCGGCTCAAGGCTTCCTGCCGGAGAGAAGAATACCCAGTCAATCTCATTTTCGTTCATAAGGGTATTCAGGTAAAATTCGCCGAGCGATTTCACTCCACCCATGATTTCGGCAGGGATCGCGCCCGAATCTACCACACGAAGACCGGGAGCAACAAACAATGTTCCTGCGCCGCCAACGATAAGCAAACGCCTTACTCCGGATTTTTTCACTCCCTCAAGAATCTGCGGATATACTTTCAGGGTTTCTTCATAAATATCCGGATTTGTCCATCCCGGATTGAATGCACTGATAACGGCATCAGCACCTTTTGAGATCTCAGCCACTTTTACGGCATCGGAAACATCAGCCTTAACGATGGTAAGGTCTGCATTCGATATCTTAATACTATCAGGGTTGCGCACTACTGCCGTAACTTTAATTCCCCTGTTCAATGCTTCATTCAGGATAGCAGAACCTACGAATCCGCTTGCTCCTATTAAAACGATTTTGTTCATTATTGTATTTTTAATTGATTTAAGCACTTAGTGCTATTTATTACTTTTTTAAATTACATCGATCAAATAGATTACGCTTATCAAATGCGACATTAGCTTATTGGTATTACTTAATATGCTTAACCATGCAAAAGTATAGTCCTATCTATTGGTAGTGATAATACATATCCGTCTTAAAATGGTAAATCTCCGCAACCCTGATAGCCCGGTATTATTTTCGACAATCAGGCAATCTGCTTTTTAGTCATGAAAAACCCGGCATGAGAGCACGCAATGGATCGCTGTCCTGTATTCATTGTACCTGCAGATACTTAAAGATTTAATTTTTCCCGGACCGACTTATTGAACAAGTCGCCCTTTTCCTGTGTGAATGAGCCGTAACCGAAATCATTTACCAACATCCACACGACAATACCATTTTCATTGACTAAATAAAGACGTGGAATGGTCTGGCTGGCAAACAGGTCGAATACCTTCCTGTCACTATCGAGAAAATATGGCATCGACAAATCCAATTTCTTCCAAAAATCATCAACAGCTTCCCGGGTTTCGCCACGGCCAATGGTGACGACATTCAGTCCCTGTGATCCAAGCTGCCGATAAGCATATTCTGCAAAAGGCATTTCGCGTCTGCAATCGGAGCAAGTGGTAGTAAAGAAAACCAGTAATGTTTTCTTTCCCTGAAAATCGTCGGGCGACTTCAGACTGCGTTCTTCATTTTTAATTTCAAATACGGGAATATGATCGTCGATCCGGACATCATTTTTTGTGTCCTTATCATCTTTATCTGAAATACATGAAGTAAAAGCCCAGAAGGACACTGCAAATAAAAGATATTGGAATTTCATTCAAACAATATTTAAGCACAGAGTGCTATTTATTATTTATTAATCAACACTAATGTGATTAACAGATCATTAAATCATTTATATTACTTAAAGTAATCTGCAATAAATATACAAAAGCAGACTTCTATTATCAAATTACATCTTATAATGGTGAGCTCCATTAAATGAAAACCTTCAATCCGGCGAAGTCAATTGCTTTGTGATATCCCGGAATTGAGCCGGAGTCCGGTTCGTGTGCTTACGGAAATATTTATTAAAGTTGGTCGGTTCTTCAAAACCAAGTTCAAAACCTATTTCCTTAACGGACAAACTACTGTATGACAATAACCGTTTAGCTTCAAGAATCGTGCGTGAATCTATATACACCTTTGGGGTACTGCCTGTGAGGGTTTTAACTTCCTTTGATAATATCTTTTCATTTATACCCAATAAATCGACGTAATATTCTGTGGTTCTATTTTCCTTAAAATGTTGCTCAACTGCATTATAGAATTTTCTTCCAATATTATTCACTACCGGAGGATAAGACGATGTATGTTGTCTTTCCGTTTCAAGCAGAATGATCCGAAGGAAATTCCGGGCAATTCCCGTTTGAAAATGATCAGCAGGTCCCTTCAATTCCTCATCCAGTAAGGCAATGATATTCCCTGTAAGTTGCGGACAAACAGATACTGTTCTGTTGAGATTGACCGGGTTGAGAATTTCAGATGTATGTAAAAAGTTGGCATCAAGTTCTGTTATAGTGAAAAAAGAATCTGTAAATAATACCATTTTACCTGAATAACCGGAAGTTGTATCAAATTGACAAACCTGCCCGGAAGATATGATCAGAATTTCATTTGCTTTTATCTCAATATCCCGAAAGTCGATCCGAAGAATTGCACAACCCTCCGTGATCCACACAATCTGATAAAAGTTTGCCTTATGGGGTTGTCCGAGCAACTTTGGCAACTCCCGGACAAACTCCAGATCTTTTACCTCTATCTCAATTGGTAAGACTTTGAAATCAAATGTCCTGATATTATCTTCCACTTTACAAAGGTACAAATTATATCCAATCGTATTAAAAACTTGGATTACCTGATAAAACACATTATCCGTATTTGCTTTCTATAAGTTTTTATATTCTGTCGCCAACCGGTAAAAGAAATAAAACCGGACACAGCAGGTATTATTTATTACTGAAACATGCCATCATTTGAGCTTTTGGCTAAAGTTTTTTGAGCTAGTGGCATAACCAGCCCAGGAAGTTTTTGTCATTACTTTGCAAATGAAAAATTAAATTAAAAAATAAAAAAAATGAAACCTAAAATTATTTGTTACATGATGAGTACGGTAGACGGAAGACTGTACACTACCCGTTATTCTTTACCATTCAACGGAGAAGATAATGAAGCATATCTCGGATATTATTTTGAGATGAGTGACCAACCTGTTGGTGATGCCGTAATGATGGGGCGTCATACCCTTCAGGAAAGCTATATGCCTAATTTGTTCGACAATAAGAATTATCGTCCATCCTCAAAACCGGAAACTTTTATTGCACGACCGGCAGGCGCCGGAATTCCCAATATTGTGGTGGACATAAAAGGTAAAACGCAGTTCGAGGATCACGAAGAAGGTCATTTCATCACTATCCTGGGTGAGCAGGTTCCGGATGAATACCTTGCTCATCTCCGGGAAAAGAAAGTGTCCTATCTTTTTGCCGGGCCGGAAGGTAAAAACCTGGATAAAGCGATGGAAACTTTAGGGACAGCATTTGGATTGAAAACAATCATCCTCGAAGGTGGGGGACGTTTAAACGGGACTTTCCTTAAAGCAGGACTTATCGATGAACTAAACCTTTTACTCTACCCCAGCATCGATGGTCTTTCAGAAATACCTTCCATATTTGAATACCCGGGTAAGCCGGATGAAAAACCGGCAGACGGGCAAGCACTGGAGCTTATTTCGGTAAAACAGGAGAAATATGGTACTGTCCTGTTACGTTACAAATTTCATCAGCTGTAAAAAAACTATTTATCAAATTTTTAAGCCGCAGAATAAAGTATTTCTGCGGCTTTTCTGTAAATTTGTGTATCCATTCATTATATTATGAGCATGTCTGAAATCCCGTCATTGAATTATTCGGATGTTTTCCTGAGTTTTCCGTTGAAAGAAGAGGAACCTCTTTTATGCATGGTCAGGGATCATATTATGGTATATGTTTATCATGGGATATTGGAATTATGCCAGGCTCACGAGGTCATTACCATCAACGCAGGTGAGTGTGTTTTCATACGTAAGAATCACAAAGTCAGCATAACACGGAAGTCGGATGATGAAATACCATTCAGTGCTATATTCCTGATTTTCAGCAGGGGATTCCTGTGCGAATTTTACAGGAGTATATGCAGGTCACAACTACCTGAAGACCTGGAAGACTGTGATACCAATAAACTGATATATGTGAAACAAACTCCGGATATTGTGAGTTTGTTTCATTCGATGGTCCCTTACCTTAATTCTTCAGTTAAACCTTCAAAAGAAATCATATTTCTTAAACTTCAGGAAGCAGTACACGCTATCCTGAATATTGATATGCGTGCTGCCGCTTCCTTATTTGATTTTGCCGAACCCTGGAAAATAGACCTAAAAGATTTTATGGACGAGAATTATATGTACGATCTTTCTTCTGAAGAAATTGCTTCGTTCACCGGCAGAAGCCTGGCCACTTTTAAAAGGGATTTTCAGAAGATAAGCGACCTGCCGCCTCAGAAATGGATAACCCGCAAGAGGCTAGAAGAAGCATATAAGCTAATCAGGGAGGAAGGGAGAAAAGTATCGGATATCTACCTTTCTATGGGATTTAAGAGTCTTTCTCATTTTTCCCAGGCTTATAAAAAACAATACGGAAAGGCTCCCACGAAATAAAAAAAATAAATATTCTATTTGTTTACCTGACTTAATGATGTTGTCAATTTTTCGGTTGCGTGAAAGTTAATAGAACTTTAACTTTGCAAAGAAAATTGAGAATCAACAATATGGCTGATTATTTCCTATACGGAGAAAAAGAGATCGAACATCTGAAAAAAACAGATAAAAAGTTAGCGGCAGTTATCGAGCAGGTAGGCATGATAGAAAGAGCAGTTAATCCCGATCTTTTTTCCGCACTCGTACATTCCATTATCGGCCAGCAAATCTCAACCAAAGCACACCAAACCATTTGGGAACGGATGCAAAAAGAATTAGGAGAGATCACTCCTGATTCAATTAACAGCCTATCATTAGAAGAGTTGCAGAAATTCGGCACTACATTCAGAAAAGCAGCCTATATTAAATCGGTGACACAAAAAATCATATCAAAAGAGTTTGATATGGATTCGCTTCACTCCATGCCGGACCATGAAGTCTGTGCCAGGCTTTCCGAATTGCATGGCATTGGCGTTTGGACAGCCGAGATGTTGATGTTGTTCTCCATGCAACGACCCAATGTATTAAGTTATGGTGATCTGGCTATTCTCCGGGGAATGCGGATGGTATACCACCACCGGGAGATCGATAAAACGAGATTCAACAGGTATTGGAAACGTTACACACCTTATGCTTCGGTAGCTAGTTTGTACCTATGGGCCGTGGCAGGCGGAGCCGTTGAAGGAATGAGAGATCATGCACCCAAAAAGAAAAAACCATGAATAGAGATAAAGTAATCGTCATTTTTGAGGTCAAGCCTGAAAAAGAGGGTATGGCAGATTATCTGACCTATGCAACCCATCTTAAAACCGAATTGTCCAAAATGGAAGGATTTATCAGCGCCGAACGTTTTTCAAGCCTGAACGAAGAAGGAAAACTACTTAGTTTGTCGGTATGGGAAAATGAAGAAGCTGTCGCAAAATGGCGCAATCATATTGCACACCGGGAAAGCCAGAAAGCGGGGTATGATACTTTGTTTGGGAAATACCACATTACCGTGGCCTCGGTTATCCGGGAATATACAAATAATGACAGAGCGGAAGCTCCCCGGGATTCAAATGACTATTTTAATATAATATAAGATGGAAACTGAAAGGGATATATTTTATAAAGCATTACTTGAAAGGGATAGTTCTTTCGAAGGTGTATTCATTGTCGGAGTAAAAACAACAGGTATATTTTGCCGCCCCACCTGTCCCGCTAAACCAAAGTTAGAAAATTGTGAGTTTTTTTCTTCTGCAAACGAAGCTATGCTTAATGGTTACAGGCCTTGCAAGGTTTGTAAACCATTGGAAAAGCAAGGAAACCCGCCCGACAATATTCAGCAGTTATTGAAATACATGGAAGAAAATCCTGCGATTAAAATAAAAGACTCTGATTTGGAAAAAATGGGATTAGAACCCAATCAGGTGCGCCGGTGGTTTTTAAAAAATTACAAACAGACTTTTCATGCCTATCAAAGGATGTACCGGGCAAATAACGCTTTTCAACGCATGCAATCCGAACAAAATGTAACGGATGTAGCATTCGACTCAGGGTACGACTCACTGAGCGGATTCAATAACATGTTCAAAAACATTATAGGTACTTCTCCGCAGAAAAGTAAAGACAAACGTATTGTCAACATCACATATATTGAAACGGATTTAGGATTGATGGTTGCCGCTGCAACCGGCAAAGGAATTTGTATGTTTGAGTTTGCCGACTACAAATTGATTGATCTGGAATTCAGGCAATTGAGTGAGGAATTTAAAGCCCCGCTTGTACAGGGTGACAATCCTCACTTCGATACACTCAGAAAGCAGCTGGATGAGTACTTCAAAGGAGAACGTAAAGATTTCGATATTCCGCTGGATTTAGTGGGTACGGAATTTCAAAAGAAAGTATGGTTGGGTTTGTTACAGATACCATATGGTGGTACGACAACCTACGGAAAACAAGCCGAACTTTTAGGCATGCCTTCTTCCGTAAGAGCCGTTGCCAATGCCAATGGGAAAAATAAAATATCCATTATCTTACCCTGTCACAGGGTTATCGGAGCTGATGGTTCCCTTACCGGTTATGGTGGAGGAATGTGGCGAAAAAAGAAACTGCTGGAGTTTGAGAAAGAGAATATGGATAGAAAAGGATTTGAATAAATGTTCCAGGGTAAAGAACGAGAAGCCGAATGCTTCAAGTGAAATAGTTTCGATCTGACCTGTCGGATCAAGTCCTAGCTAATACATTTCATTTGATCCGGATGATCCCTTTTCTATATAAGTCTAATGCATCATTCAATAAAGATTCTATAAGTATTAGTGGTAAATTTTCCATTGGATTAATTCTCAGGATTTTCATACGGGAACGGTTGCCGCTTTCTAATTCCTGGTTATTCAATAATTTACCCTCAACTAAAAGAATATATGGTTCGTTGGTCTTACTATCGGTCCACAGATAGCAGAACATTTTTTTCCTATAGCAAAAACAGGGCATTCCATACTTTACTGTTTCCGAAATATCTGTATCCTGATTAAGGATCATATCGCGCAGAGCAAGCAAACAACTCTTTTGAGGTTCTTCCTGCCGGAGATAATAATTATGGAGTTCATCGATCATTATTTACTTTTTTCGTCATGTATTATTGGAAGTTCTACCCGTTTTTTTAATTGCTCATTCATCAGTTGAAATCCTTTCAAGGTTTTCGTCTCAATCATATTTTTCATAAACGGAACGAAGACACCTGAAAAAATCTCTCCCTGAATGAAGAGTGTCGAATCACCTTTATCAATCAACTTCATATAATGTTCCCGTCGAATAAACCCTTTATCAATAAACGGCCTAGCCACCTGATCTCTTTGTAAGGTTCTACTTTAAGAATGGTCGGATTAAAATTCATCGGTTTAGAATCGTATGGTTTTATTTTTACCCAAACCCTTTCCTGTTCGGCCAGATTACCTGTAAAAGAAAGAATAAAGGGATTCCACTCTTTGTATGACTCAAAATTGGTTAAATGCTCCCATATGATCTGAGGGGTAGAATGAATGATGATTTCCGATTTTATTTCTTTTTTTTTCATGATTAGTATATTTTAAGCACTCAGTGCTATTTATTGTTTTCTTAAGTTACATTTATTAAACTGATTACGTTTATTATATGCAACATTAATTTATTGGTATTACTTATTAGGATTCCTCTATTTTTTAATTTATTTTTCCTTCTGATCCTGATACCATGCTTTAATTTTCCGCATCTGCATAATCGGGCATGGATCGTCGAGGCGTGGACGTTTATCTTTCCCAAATATACGGTCGTGATATTCCGATATCCGCTTCCGGTCATACTCCTTGGTTAATTCTACTTCGGCAATAAATGTTTTGACCTCTTGCAGGTCTATGTTACGATTGGTTTTCATATTATTTTTTAATAAGGTGGTAGGTAATGTTATGGATAATTTTATCTGTTTTCCTGTGTTGAAATGTTCAAAGTATATCATACTACATTAACAAAATAATACAATGAACATTAATATTCTTCAAAGATACAACAGTTCTGTGAAAAATATTATGCTCATGTATAGAGAGTACATATATGAATACCTTAATCAGCCCTCAAAGCAGCCAACCGACTCAATTAAACAACTCCCTGAATAATACAAACAGTAAAAAAACGAATAAAATAATTAAGAAGAACTGGGGGCAAATTAAAAAAGCGGTTAAAACCGAAATTTTAACCGCTTTTGGTTGCTTGATTTTGAGGGCGGACCCGGAGGAACTCGAATCCCCAACCTTCTGATCCGTAGTCAGATGCTCTATCCAATTAAGCTACGGGTCCTTGCTTTTGCGGGGGCAAATATATATATCTTTTTTCGAATGTAAAAACGGAATCCGGAAAAATAAGAAGAAAATGGGAAATTATTTTTTCGAATGAAGAAATATGTATCGTCAGATTAACAGAAAAATCAGATAACCGGGAATTGCATCTTTTTATCGCATAATAATGACTTTCCGGATCAATCATTAAAGTTTGATACCAATTACCAGGATATCATCTGTCTGATGATTATTTCCACGCCAATTTAAATGGGTATCATCCAATAACTGTAATTGTTTTTCCAAATCTTCTCCGGAAACCAATGTCAACAGGCTTTTAAAACGTTTTGTTTTGAATTTTTCCTGATCAACGGAATCAAACTGATCCACATAGCCATCAGAAAATAAATAGATCATGTCACCTCTTCTGTAAGAAATATATCTTTCGGTAAAAGGCTGATCCTGCCGTTCATCCACGCCAATGGTCATCTTATCGGCTTTGATTTCAGTCAACTCATGTTCACGGATGAGGTATAACGGGTTTTTGGCTCCTGAAAATCTGATTTCCTGCCTGGCCTGATCAATGATCACCAAAGCGATATCCATCCCATTCCGCACATGGGAAGTAGATCCTTCCGGATTGAGCAACCGGATAATGTCTTCCCGGAGTTTGTTCAGAATGACATCACTATGGGGAATTTCTGTCTCTCCTACGATTTTATTCAATGAAGAGATGCCTAACATACTGACAACAGCACCCGAAACACCATGTCCGGTACAATCTGCCGCAACAACAATCGTATACTGTCCCTTCTGCGTCATCCAGTAAAAATCGCCGCTCACGATATCAAAAGGACGATACAAAATAAAGTTATCCGGAAGAATCTGATTGATATACTCCAGGGGAGGTAAGACCGCTCTTTGTACAAGGCTTGCCGAATTGATACCATCTGTAATTTCCTTATTTTGCTGTACGATTTTATCCCATTGTTCGGACAGTTTTGCATTGGCCTTTTTTTTCTGAACATTGTTACGGTACAATAAAAAAGCAATCATACAGATCAACAATATCCCAAATGTCAGCACAATCACAAAACCCCGTAACATGCGGTTACGTTGCATTTGTTGTTTCTGAAAAACTTTGGCTTCGTACTGCATATACATTTGAGTAAAAGCCTTTGTCTTCTCCTGAGCATTATAATTTAACTCTTCGGAAATGAATGCAGCCGATTCATAATCCGGGATTGCATCGTTAAAACGCAACAGTCCGGAATATGTCCTGGAACGATTGATCAGTGCCCGGGCCTGCATTTCTTCCAAACCCGACCGTTCAGCGATCTCAATGGATTTCCCGAAATAGAAAAGTGCTGAGTCCGGCTTCTGGATGATGTTCATATAATCTCCCAGTGAATAATAGGCTTCCGCAAGTAAACGTTTGTTTTCCGGCCATTTCCGGGCTATACCCAATGTCTCACGATAGTAACGGCCGGCTTTTTCTATCTCGCCCATATCTATATAAGTAAGCCCCATGTTGTACATAGGTACCAATATATCCGGACTATTCGTTTGCCTGTAAAGAATCTCGCTTTTATGATAGTATTCAAGCGCCCGGTCGTATACGCCCTGGTCTGTATACAATCCGCCCAAATTATTGTAACAGGCAGCCTGACCCTCAATACTGCCAATTTCCATATAATTTTGAAGGCTTCTTAAATAGTGCTCCTCAGCTTCTTTATACTTCCACTCGACCTGATATACAGAACCGATATTTTTATAAGAAGAAGCCTGGCCTTCGATATCTTTTTGAGCAATGCGTATTTCCAATGCCTTTGGAAAATACTCCATGGCAATATTATATTTCCCCTGCCTGAAAGCTATTTGTCCGATATGGTTATATGCCGTGGCCAGCAAAGAAATATCCACTCCTTTTGTAAATTCTATTGCCTTGTAAAAATACGCGATAGCAATATCGTATTGTCCTGTTTTTTCTGCACTACGTCCCAATGCATAAAATATATCGAACATTGTACTTTGCCCGGGTTCTGTCTCATGTGAAAGGCGCAGAGCCTCACCGGCAGCAACAAATGCACTGTCGGGAAAAGAATCTATATGACGGCTGTATTCACGTAAATAAAACCGGAGGGAATCGTCTTCGGAACTACCGTCACTATTGTCTACATCCTCGTCCGAACAGGAAACGAGCAACATCAATACCAAACATATATTTATTCGTCTTAACATAGAAATCATATCAGATTATCTGAATATCCATGTTGCCGGACCATTCTTGTAGCCTGTGGCAAGCTGGTTCCGGAAATGTTTTAATTGGTCCGTACGCATCACATGCGCCCTCAATAAAGGACGATTCCCTTTCCATGGCCAATGATTGACGCCTTTCCTTGTTCCAAAATCCATCAGATAACCGGCCTGAAAAACTAGTTTCCTTGTTCGCTGGTCGAAAGAACCGTATGGATAGCAAAAACTCCTGACTGTTTTTTTTAGTTGCCCTTCCATTTGCGTTTTAGATACGGTTAATTCGGAGAGAGCCTCCTGGTCGCCAAGCCTGCGCAAACGTTGATGATTCACACCATGCGATGAGAAATCAACCAGGCTACTCCTGTACATTTCCTGTACCTGGTCCCACGAAAGCATTCCGTCTTTCGTTCCTATTTCTCCGGTAGTCAAGAAAATAGTGATGGGAATTTTCTTTTCCAGTATCATCGGATATGCATAGGTATAATTATTCAGGTACCCATCGTCAAATGTCAATAGAACAGAACGTTCCGGTAATTTCTTTTTGCTTATATAACTATCCTCGACTTCGGACAATGATACCGGATGATACCCTTCAGCCAGTAATAAGTCGATTTGCCGGGCAAAAAGTTCATCACTGACAAAAAAAGAACCGCAACTTTCGTCTTCTGATTTTCCTATATGATGGTACATAAATATACGGAGCGCATTTCTCAATACCTTTCTTCTGTGTAGATACAAAACCGGGAAAACGACCACCACGAAAAATAAAATGATGTACCACATATTTTCTTCTTTTTATTTCCAATGCGAATTAAAGCAAAAAAATCTGCTTTATGTCACAAACTTTGGAATTTTACCTACTTTTGCCCATAAAATTTGTCATTCATGAATCTATCTGTCGGAATCATTACATACAATGAGGAGAAGGACTTACCGAGAACATTGAATGCAGTAAAAGATATTGCCGATGAAATCGTGATCGTCGATAATGGAAGTACGGATAAAACACCGGAAATAGCAGCATCTTTTAATGCAAAACTATTTACTGAGAAGTGGAAAGGCTATGGAGAACAAAAGAATTCAGTCATTGATAAATGTCATGGGAAATGGATATTATTGATTGATGCCGACGAAGAAATTACGCCACAACTAAAGAAAAAAATACAGGAAATCATATCAGGGGATTCCACTAAACATAAAGTATACAAAATACGGTTTACTACGGTATGTTTTGGCAAAAGGATCAGGCATGGAGGATGGAGTAATTTTTACAGGGTACGCCTGTTTAATAACGGAGCAGGAAGATATGACCATAAACAGGTGCATGAAACATTCATCACGGAAGAATCCATCGGCAGGATCAAAGAAATGATCCTTCATTATACCTATACCAATTTGGAGGATTATTTTGATAAATTCAATGCTTATACATCCAAAATGGCTGTCCAATACTTTAACAAAGGGAAAAAGAAATCGATTCCGGGGATTTGCATAGGCTCTATATTCAGGTTTTTCAAGATGTACATCCTCAAACTGGGATTTCTGGACGGATATGAAGGTTATCTGCTGTCAAGAATCAGTTCCATGTATGTTTTGGTGAAGTATTCTAAATTGAGGGAGCTCAAAAACAAAGATTCCGGAATATAACGAATATTTGACCGTAAACAACAGACACTCCAGATATGTACCATAATGATATCATACAATCCGTAAATATCTTAAAACAGGGAGGTATCATTCTTTATCCCACCGATACAGTCTGGGGAATCGGGTGTGATGCTACCAATATTGCTTCGATCAACCGGATCTACCAAATCAAAAAAAGAACTGAGAAACAGAGTCTGTTGGTACTGGTAGATAGTATCCGGATGCTTCAATCATATGTGGACAGTATTCCGGATATCGCGCTAAAAATCATCAATTCGGCCCAAAAACCCACCAGCATCATTTATCCAGCTTCAAAAAACCTGCCCGGTAACCTGGTGGCAGACGATCAATCCATAGGTATCCGCCTGATCAATGATCCTTTTTGCAGGGAAGTAATACAGGAATTCGGAAAACCGCTTGTTTCCACTTCGGCAAACATCAGCGGTGAGCCCACCCCAGGGATATTTAAGATGATCGCGGATGAAATAAAGATGTCGGTAGATTATATTGTAACATGGCGGCAGGATGATGAACAACCGGCAGCGGCGTCAGCGATTATCAAAGTGGAAAATGACGGAAAATACCAGATCATCAGGAAATGATTTCCCAAAGCACTACTAAACTAGAATTCAATTAATTGTAAAAAACAATAGATTCCATGTAACATTTTATCTTTAAGAACGTCTTCTTCTTGAATACGTTCGGATAAGTTAACTTTTAAAAACCTGAATGGATAAAACCGTCTTTAATCAATTGATGGTACATCTAAGGCCTAAGATGTACCGCTTTGCCCTCGCTTTTATCAAGCGAACCGATGAAGCTGAAGATGTGGTTCAGGATGTAGGAATCAAGTTATGGGAACGTCATAAAGACCTTGAATCATTGCGTAGTATTGAAGCTTATGCAATGTGTGCCGTAAAAAACCGTTGCCTGGATTATACCCGTTCCCCTGTAAATAAAACATCAGAATTGACGGAAGCCATACATACCCCGGTAGAACAAACGCCATATAAAAGTACGGAACAAGCTGATATGGCCGCATTTGTAAGGAAGTTGATCGACAGGTTGCCGGTCCAGCAACAAATGACGATCCGTCTTCGTGATGTGGAAGGTTATGAACTGGATGAGATAGCCGAAATACTGGAAATGAATGAAGGTACGGTACGAACAAACCTCTCCCGTGCCCGACAAAAAATACGTGAGGAACTTTTAAAACAATGAAAGTATGAATGAACAGGAAATACAAAAATTGCTCCGGCAATATTTTGACGGAAAAACCTCATTGGAAGAAGAAAATCAGTTAAACCGGTTCTTTGCCCGGGAGGATGTTCCGGAATCATTGAAAAAATACCAGCCTCTGTTCGCTTTTTTCTCGGAAGAACGAGCCATCGATTATCCGGAACAAAAGTCCAGGAAGATAAAAATGCCGTGGATGATCATTACCGGCATTGCTGCCAGTCTGGCCATCTTATTTCTGGTAAGTTTCCCCCGGCCGCAACACAATGAGTATATTTATTATGTAGATGGAGAACGTGTTTATGATGAAGCGGCTGCCATTGAATCGGCGGAAAATAAACTGCAGTTACTGGCTGAGTCTATGCAAAAAGCAAAAAACAGTATGGCTGCTTTTGAAAAGATACAGGAAAGCAACCAGAGTTTACAGCAACTGAGTAAACTGCAGATGGCATTTGATCATGTGGAAAAAGCGTTATCGGAAGCTTCCCTAAAAGAAACCCATTAAAATCAGAGATATTCAGAATAGGAACTTATTTATAAACCCATAAATATGAAAAAGATTATAGTGATGTTGACTGCTATCGTTGTGCTGATGAATTTTCCGTTAGACTCATTCGGGCAAAAAGATGCCAAAGAAGATCCAATCCCCAAAATCTTTGATAAATATGAAGAAAAAGAAGGAGTGGAATCCATCACCATTTCCCCGGCACTACTGGGCCTCATGAAAAACGGCAAGACCAGTGACAAGAAAACCCAGGAACTGATCTCCAAGATTTCGGGATTGCGCATCCTGACACTTACGGATATTTCCAGTGAAAAAGGAAAGTCCACCAAGGAAGCACTGACCAATGAACTACAGCCGGCCATCAAAAAAGGCTATGAAGAGATCATGAAAGTAAAGAGTTCCGGGGAACGACTGGAATTATATGTCCGTGATGTGACCAACTGTAAAGACTGTAAAGGTTTGAGCGCATTGCTTTTTATCACATCCGGGAGTTCGTCCACCACTATCATGCATCTATCTGGAACCATTGATAAAACCCTGATAGATGCCGTAATGAATGGGGAAATAGGTACCTCCAGCGGTAAATAGATGCCGATAGCATCTATTTGATCATTATTCTTTAATTAACCAACCCCATAAACCTGTTGAAGTATGTGGAATAAATCCAATTTCTATATGAGAAAGATAATCATTGCTTTCTGCTTTATCCTTTTTTTGACCGGAGAAACGGTAATATCGCAGAACAAACTAAAGATCAGAGATGTAGAAATCACCCTCGGTAAAAGTGAGGGAGTAAATGATACCAATATACTGATTGAGGTAGGTGAAAAGGAATCACCGGGCATCCTGAAAAATGATAAGGAAGATTTCAACAGAAGAGGATACCACACCCATAACGGATATGTAGGGCTTGAATTTATGATTCCCTGGGATGAAGATAAAAACCTGAAAATACATTACGGTAAATCCAATCATTTTAATATTGGCTATCGCTATGGGTTCCATCCCGTACGATGGTATGGAATAGGTTATATTGCCCAATATAGTTTCTATAATTACCGGCTGAAAGATGCATCCGAAAGCCTGACCGGAACAGCAAACAGGACTTCTAAAGAAGTATTCCGGAGCAATAACCTAGGATTGGGAGTATATAACCGGTTTTATCTTTATGCGGAAAAATATTACCGGCCAAACTCTGATGGCCTGTATCTGGATATAGGTATAAGGGGTGACTGGGCATACGGAAGATTTTATAAAACAAAAGGGAATGCAGATGATTTCTCCATAAATACAAAATACAGGAATGGTTATGCTTTTTATCCTTTTTCAGCAAGCGTCATAGCCGGAATAGGGGTCGGCTGGTTTGAAGTTATGGCACAATACCGGATCACGGAAATATTTAATTCCAAGGTCATTGATGCAAAACTCCCACCTGTTACTATTGGTATACAGATGGCATTTGAAAAAAAGAAAGTAAAGAGAAATAGACATATCAAGAGAAATTTTTGATAATTGATTCTTGCATACGAAACATCTGTAAGAATATCATATTTAGAATAATAAGACAACTCAACACGTAAAACAATACAAATGAAAAACATATCTATTTGGATTTTAATAATGGTTCTGGCTTCGTGCAGCATATCTGTCACTCATAGAACTGTTGGCCATGAAAATTTTGAAGCCAGTTCCTGCCTGAAAGATGACACCACCGGATTTTTCCATTCGGATCCGGAAATACGGAAAATCGCCCTGGAAAACACGGATTGTCCGGATGCTATTAATTATTTAGCCCTGAATGATAGCAACGATGAAATCAGAACATTGGCATTGAAAAAATCGGCCAGCCAGAACACCATCAGCCATATTGCCCTTAATGATATAAACCCCGAAATACGGAAGATAGCACTACAGATGAGTGATAGTCAGAATACCATCAGCAATGTAGCTATCAATGATAATGATGATGAAATCAGATTATTAGCATTGGAAAAATCGGCCAGCCAGAACACCATCAGCCATATTGCCCTCAATGATAAAAACCC